>RPOO01000203.1 GCA_003857025.1 Methanothrix sp. | reverse complement strand
TGATACGATGATAGTAGGCTTGGAGCTGCTAATCAACAACAGCTCTTAGAGCGGTCGCACCCCGACCGCACGAGAGCCGACGAACGGGAATCCAGCCCCCGGGAGCTGCCAACGAGCGAGGACCGGCCAGCCTGCCCGGCAACCGGCGATCCACGCGCGACCGGATTCCCGCCACGCATCCCACACCCCCCGACGCAAACGGCACCCGCCTCACCCCAATTGCCCTGCCTGTGGTGAGTGCCTGGATGGCGTATTCCTGGCTGTAAGTGATATCCTAAAAATGCGCAAGGCCAAACAGACCGGGCTGACAGATATCAGCCATCACCTCAATTTAGGGCGTAGAGGTTATCCTCTACCCTTGGGCAGTTTGGGTCAGGCGGGGTGTGGCGATGTCGGCGGAATGCTAAGGCTTGGCATTATCGGCGGGCTTACCCTGGGTGCCATCGCCAGTTCGCCGCCGCAGTCCAACTGATTGGTGTGGTATGCAGGGGGCAGGTCAAGTGCGACGGAATTAGTTCTAAACGCCATCCCTAAAGGATAGGAATATATCCATATTGGTCGCACCGAGTTCACGTTGGCAGCTCTTCATGACACACCTACAAATATTGGGTAGGGGAGTTTGTTATACAGGAGTAGAGGCTTTGAAAAAAGATAACGGAGAATGTTGCGTAACACTCGAGGTTGCAGGAAAGGGGGACCTGTTGGGCTTCAAGAGAGACCTGCAGGAAGCATTTGCTAAAGCTGTGACTGAAGCATTTGGCTCTATCCCAGATGAAATGATTCCTTCTGATGAAGATATCGAGGAATCCTTCAGTGCTCCGGGCGCCGTAACCTATCATATACTCTCAGATGGGAATAAGGTCGGCGGCGCTGTACTGGCTATTGATGAGGCAACACATCACAACTCGCTTGATCTCTTCTATATATCTACAAAGGAACATGGTCGTGGCATTGGATACAAGGCATGGAGAGCAATTGAGGAAAGGTATCCCGAGACAAGGGTTTGGGAAACTCACACGCCGTATTTTGAAAAACGCAACATTCACTTCTATGTTAATAAATGTGGATTCAAGATTGTCGAATATTACAATATGTATAACCCAGACCCCCATAGAGCTGATAAAGAAGGCCTGCCTGGAGATGGGGAGCTATTTAGATTTGAAAAGATCATGAGGTAATCACTGTGAACCCTTCTGAGAAGGGCGATGCGGAGACAAAAAAATGCTTGAGAGGCCAGGACAGCCTGCCCGGCGACAGGCGATTCACGCTCGCGCGGTAGGTTATATGGATTTTAGACATTTCGGATTCTTATCAAACTTCCAGGATGTCGGCGATAATCCTTTCTTTGAACACATAAAATTTATATCATGAGTCCAGAGTATTACTATGACCTATGCACGGATAAGGTTAGACATCAAGATCTGCTTCATTTTAGCTTTATTAATCATCTCGTCGTGCGCTGCAAAAGAAGTTGCATCAAAGCAAATTTTAATTCTTGCCTCGTATAATCCTGGATTGAAATGGACTGATTCTTTGGGTGACGCAATAGAAGATCAACTATCCATTTATTATCCAGATGCAGATTTCCATTTTGAATATATGGATACCAAAAGGCAGCCACTAACAACGGCCCGTCAGGACGAATTGAAAGAATTATATCGCAACAAGTACATGGGTCATCGTTTTGATGTTGTCGTATGCTCTGACGATGATGCTTTCCAGTTTTTGCTCAGCAATCGAGACGATCTTTTTTCTGGCAGCCCGGTCGTCTTTTGCGGGGTTAATTCCTATGAAGATCAAATGCTGACTGGCCAGAAAGGCTTCACGGGCGTAGTGGAGGAGTCCGATTTTCCTGGTACGCTTTCTTTAATGCTCAACTTGCATCCTGGAACAAGGCAAATCATTATTGTGCATGACCAGACTGCTGCAGGCAATGGCTTTAAGAGACTCCTGGAGAAAGTACTTCCGGACTTCAACATGAAAGTCAATTTTACCATCTGGGATAATATGACTGTAGAGGAGCTTCAAAGTAATGCTTCCGCTCTGCAGGAAGGCAGCTTGATTCTGCTCTTGAATTTTAATCGAGATAGAGAAGGAAAGACCCTGACGCATGAAGAGAGCGCATGGACTCTCAGAAGCGCGAGCAATGTTCCGATCTACTGCATAAATGAAGTCTTTACGGGTTTTGGCGTTATTGGAGGCATGATACCAGCCAGTCAAGTTCAGGGTAATATGGCAGCAAATCTGGCACTTCGAATTCTGAGGGGAGGGTCTGCTGATGATATCCCTGTTATAAAGAAGCTGCCACGCTCGTATATATTTGATTTAAAAGAATTGCGCTATTTCAATGTCAGTACAGCGCTCCTGCCTTCCGGAAGCTTATTCATTAATCAGCCTTTTCAGCAACGCAGTGATTTCAGCAATGAGAACTTGAGCGGCTTGGATCTATCTGATTACAATATGAATATGATCTCTCTAAACAACTCGACATTATTTGGAGCGAACCTCAGCGGAGTGGACCTTGAAGATGCTGATCTGGTTAATGCTAATTTTAATGAGGCTGACCTTGAGGGTGCAGAGTTATCTGATTCTCGATGCTACAATACAAAATTTGTTGCCTCCCGACTGGTCAATTGCAGATTAATTTCTACTAACCTGACTAGTGCAAACCTGACTATGGCGAACCTTTCCGGCTCAAATCTGATCGAATCCGATCTAGATAGTTCCGATCTTTACAAAGCGAATTTATCAGATGCAAACCTCCGGTCCGCTTCCATGCATAATGCCCGGCTCATTGAAACCAAACTGATGAGGTCGGACCTTAGCAAGGCACATCTCGATGCATCAAATCTATCAAATTCAGATCTAAGAGACGCAAATCTAACATATGCTACTCTCATCGAGAGCAACCTTACAGGCTCAAATCTGGATGGGGCCAGGTTTCCAGGAGCTGATCTCAGTTCTGCCATACTGAAAAACCTCGTCATAAAGGAAGCCAATTTTTTTGCTACCAGGATGAATTGGGCAGATTTAAGCGGCAGCAGTATAATAGGTGGCCAATTTGCCAGATCGGAACTTTTCGGGGCAAATCTGAGCAATTGCGATCTAACAGGTTTGGATATCACTCGCGCTTATCTTTTTAATGCCAATCTGGAGAATTCCATCTTATCAAGAGCTAAATTGGAGCATTCCGATCTCTCATATGCGAATCTGCGAAATGCCAGCCTTCATGAAGTTATATTTACAGATGTAAACATGGATAATGCGGACCTGTCTGGCGCAGATCTATCTGGGTCCTATCAAACTGGGGCTATTTTGAAGAATACGATCTGGAAAGACGCCAATTTAAGAGGATCAAATATAACCCTCATGGGCTATTTAAATTCGGATTTCCGAGGAGCCGATTTAAGGAATTCCTGGCTTTCTGAAATCTATGTTATTGGTGCAGATTTCTCTAGCGCTGACTTAAAGAGTGCTGTTCTTAACTCAGTTACTCTTAAAAATGTTGATTTTAGCGGTGCTGATCTGCAGGGAATCCAGTATGATATGACCACGCTTCAGTCTTTAAATGAATCCAGGCTTGTTGGAGCAAAGATTAGCTCAGACTTGCGAGAGGATTTGAATAAATTAAGGTCAGATTCTGGGCATCCCTCATTTATTCCTTCTGGTGAATAGCCTCCCCATATCTTGTTGATCCTTCACGACCATCCTCGGCGCAGCTCTCGGCCCTTCATCGAAATAGAACAGCCGGTCGGCGTTCCGCATCAGATCCTCCCGGAATGGATCAACCGCAGGCGAATAGATTAGCACCGCTGCATCTTTCGAAGCATCGCCCAGAGCATGGGAGATATGCTAGACCATCTCGGCTGCGTCATCATAGAGCATGGCATCATGCTCAACGATTATGAGCGAGTGATAGGCCTCCTCCAGAATGGTCATGAGCTGGAAGACCGTAAAACCTCTCCTGACCTCCAGCTCCGTGAACCTGCGGTCCAGCTTGCTCAGTATGCCGGGGTAGTTGCCGGAGACATACAGCACTTTAAACCTCTGCAGATTAGGATTCCTATTCAAGGCCTGGATGAACATCTCCCTGGGCGCTACAAGGACATTGAAGGATCTCTCCCGGAGGGCAAGCTCGAAGTCCATATGGACTTATCTATGCCCTTTGAGGATATGAGGCAAGGCGCGCAGGGCGAAAGAAATCATGCGAGTGCCTTTGTTCTCTCGCGAAGTATCGAAGAACGTCACAGCCGGCAGCCTGACAAAGTGTAGTGTAGCATTCGCCATGAATCTGCATGATGCTACACTACCAATTCGAAAACCGTTACCATGAAAATACTTGAGAATTTCATAGTTTTAGGTGCGAACTGTAAATTTCATCGATGCTTTCTATGGCATTCTCACAGGAACTGATGAATATGCCATAGGACCGTTTTAGCAATTGACTCATTATAGAACATTAAAATGTGAATGCAATGTCATCGGAGAGGTGCAGGGAGAGACCATCACCACACTTTTCTCCTCTTTGGATCGGCCCTGATGCTCTTTAGCTGCCTGCAGATCGAACACTTCGGCATCACGTTCCACGATGGTGAGCGCGCCCTCCGGGCAGACTGCCAGGCAGGCCCCAAGGCCGTCGCAGAAGCTGTCGCTGATGACGCGAGCCTTCCCGTCTTTCAGCTCGATGGCGCTCTCTAGGCAAGCCGTGATGCACTCGCCGCAGCCGTTGCAGCGAGACTGATCGATCTTGATTATCTTTCGCCTGGCCATTTGTCTTAACCTCAGATACTATTGTGATTTTTAAGATTAGAAGCTTCGCATGTCTGATGCAGCTGTTCGAGGCAGCTCTCGATGCCCCAGGCAGCATCCGCACTTCGAGGTTGGCCATTGCCTAGGGACGGGCGATGGGTAACAGGTTCTGAGCTTCAAAGTCATGATTGGGAGGCCAATCGTTTTCAAGCGAAACCTGAATACTCACAGGAGGATAAGGCCTATAGGTACTTGAATCGTAATCGGACCTCAAACCTGAGCCTGATTGGCTTGGGTTTCCCATGGGAAACTGAATTTTAATGCCGAAAGATCCGGTTTTCCATCCGTCATGTGTGAGCCCCTGCCCGGGCGCATGGGCATTTCACATACTTCGGCTTAGTATTTAAAAAACTTTAGCTGAAGTGATCTTTTCATAATATTGACACTTTGCGCAATAATTTTAGATCCAGAAAGATTGATCTAGCTGAATTGTCGCCGCCAATCCCATGCCAAATGCCGCATGCTTCTTCAGCATATCCCAAAACATTGGTGGGAAAATTTACGACTCGGCTTATTCTCTATAGTTCACACTTTGTATCATAATTCTAAATATGTGCCATAAAGAACTAATACTAATAACATCATATATGAATTTAGAATCATAAGAGGAGAATTCAAAATATGGCAGCAGACACGGAAGGACAGCTTAAGCAGCTAGATGTTGAGATGAAGAAAGCGAAAACCCAGGCAGAAAAAGATGCGATTAAGGAACGCCAGGCTGAACTCAAGCGTCAATTAGAGAGTGCCCCAAAAAAGAAGTAGTGGTCTATAGTTACGGAAAAGGCGAAGGCCTCATAAAAGAAATAAGATAGCTGATGCACCGAATAACAATATACAAATAATTCCGGCAGATCCGAGAATGGATTCAAAAGCCTTTTGACATTCTCTCTACATCTGCCTGTCCGTTCTCTTACAGTGGATGGATCAACCAGTCTCTAACTTCCCCTGGTACACTGCAAATGAATCATTTTATACCCAACCGTATAACGAGACCACATTCTCGCCATTTACAGAGTATTATGTACCCTCCGGT
>RPOO01000202.1 GCA_003857025.1 Methanothrix sp. | reverse complement strand
TGCTCTTCCTGGTGGCCATCGATATGCTGCGCGGCGTTCGTCAGCAGAAGAAGGTTACTGAGGCCGAACTGAAGGACGCCAATGAGCGAGAGGATATCTCCGTCTTTCCCCTGGCCATACCCCTGATCACCGGCCCCGGAGCCATCACCACCGTGGTGGTGCTGATGGGTGCGGCAGGAACCGTTGCAGAAAAGGCGCTGGTGATACTGGCCATAGTGCTGACCTTCGTGATCACCTTCTTCGTCCTCAAGTTCTCCGAGTACATCGATCGCGTGCTGGGGATCACGGGCATCATGGTCCTGACCAGGATCATGGGGCTGATTTTAGGAGCGGTGGCGGTGAACTTCGTGGCCATAGGGGTGTGGAATTTGTACCGGGCGATGGCGGGCGTGTGATCATTTTCCACTGATTGCGCATCGATTTGCTATTCCACGATACCTAGTTCAGCCTCACGTTTTTTCGGGAGAGATTTGATTGAAAGAAGTATGCAGGATAGCGAGGAAAATAATGATCAAGCATTCCATATTTTCTTTGCATCAAAAAGAGATATCTCTGAAATATTTATGCAGCCTTTCAGCTCTTCCCTAAACGGGACTATTGCATCTGAAGGTTTGGCCGCGTCGTTCTCTTTTTCAAGCCCTGCATCCACATCATTTCCCTCCATCAGACTTTGCTCTTGCATGGCTAAAAATCAAACAGCGACTTCTGCTTCTGCACTTTGGGCGCTCCATCCCCGAAGCTGAACAGGTTGCTCTGCGCCCGCCCCACGCACAGCCGGTCCTTTGTCACCCCGAAGCTCTCAAAGATCCTCAAGACGGGCGGCAAAATCTGCTTCTCCACGTAGTATTCCGTGTCCAGCGGCATGTTCTTTTCCAGGGCAAATGTCGGGTCCTCCGCCCTGTCCACGAACAGTTCCTTGTTCTTGCGGCTCCTCTTTCCCTGGATGATAACAAAAGGTACTCTATCACCTACGCCCGGCACCTGGCCGCCGCGCGCCTTGATCTTCTCGACCAACTGAATGTGCGGCTGCTTGTTCTTGTAGGAGCCGGTGCTCTTGGTGTAGCGGCGCGTCAATGTTAGATCCTCCAGGATGGACGGGTCCAGGGCCAGGTCGAGGGTTTGCAGCCGCACCACCACGGAACGGACGTGCTCTACGGCCTCGTCCACCTTGCCTTCTTTCAGCACCAGCTCAAGACAGGTTTTGAGGGTCTTGGAGGTCAGGCCGCACCAGTCCCGCCGCACCGTCTCCATGCCCCGCACCTTGATCCTGTCCTTCCACTCTTCGCCCACCGGCTCGAAGACCCAGAGAGCGTAGCGCTTCTTGGCCAGGAAGATGCCGCGCCGGGCGAATGCCTCGAAGACCAGCTCCATCGGCTCGGGAAGGTTGGCTGTGACCGTCTCGGCGATCTTCTTTCCGATCAACTGGGCGTCCTCCAGGGACAGCTTCTCCCCGGAGATGGATTTGAGGCGCACGAAGACGCTGTCCGTATCGCCGTAAACCACGGAGAGATCATACCCTTTTGTTGCCGCCTTTCCAAAGGTCATTTGATCCTTGAAGATCACAACGCCATCGACGACGTAGACCGAGCCGATCTCGTCAATGACCTTCTTGGTGCGCAAGATGTTCTCGCGGCCAAAGCTGGTTACGGCGTTGGCTAACGCCAGGCTGTAGAGCCGGGCCCGAGCGTAGCCCGAATAGCCGTAAAAGCTGTTGAGCAGGATCTTCATGGCGTACTGCTTGGCATCCAGAAACCTGCGCTCGTCGTCGCTGGCCTTCTTCATCAGCTTCTTGGTTGCGGTTCTCTGGTCAAGCAGTTCTCGCAGGACGCCGGGCATGATGCCGGGCGAGGTCTCCGAGGAGACGAACCTGCCGCCGGACGGGGCGGTGATAATTTGATCCGCTCCCGCGGGGGCCGGACCCTGGCCGGAAATCACGGTGGAGTAGCAGAGGTTGTGGGCCATCATGATAGTAGGATAAAGGGACTTGTAGTCCAAAATGACCACATCCTCCACCAGCCCCTTCTCCGGCACCAGGACTGCCCCGCCCTTCAGGTCCTCATTCTCCACGTAGCGCTCATCCGAGACACCGGCATCCGGTTTAGGCGGCACCACGCGGCCCCGCTCCCTGAAGCGGCGCAGGAGAAGGTTCTCCACCATCCCCGACTGGCCGCCGTTGACGATGTCCTGCAGCAATGAGCCGCTGGCCCGGGACATGGCGATGTACTTGTCCATGAGCCGCAGGTCCAGGAGCAGATGCAGCGCCAGCACCGCATCGCGACGGGAGTAGCTTATGAAGCGGACTAGGCCCTCTCCGCCCTCTGCCCACAGCCCCTCGATCTCTTTCGGGTCCACGTCGTACTTTTCCATCTTGAGCAGCTCTGCCGAAGCGTTTCGGAGAGTGTACTGCTTCAGGCTGTAGGAGGAGCGGATGATGGGCAGCAGATCCACAACGACGCGGCCCGTGATGGAGACGTCCGTGCGGTTGACGATCTTGCGCACATACCAGGAACTGCCTTCCCGGCCTACCCGGATGTCTGCATGAAGCTGCTTGGCCCTTGTGTCCAGATAAGGAAAGTCGAACTCATTGGAGTTGTAACCGGCCAGGATATCCGGGTCGTAGTCCCTCAAAATGGATGTAAACTGCGAGAGGAGATCGTACTCATCCAGGCAGATGCGCACATCGTACCTGTGACAGTCGACGCTCTTGCCCACCAGCACCAGATCCTTCACCGGACCGTTCGGTCCCTGATAAGGCGGCTCAAAAGCCATGCTGATAAGGATGACCGGCGAGACCTCAGCTTTAGGCATCTCGCCGTGACTGGGCAGGCACTCGATATCGAAGGACATGAAACGCAGCGGGGCGTTGGCCTCCTGCTGTACCGGATGCAGCGACTCCACTTTGACGAGTAGCCCGTCCTGTCCGGCCTGGCCCGATCGGCCAATCTGACCGGCCCTGCCCTCCACCCATTCGGGAATTGGCGCATCGACCCAGCTCATGCCGCCCAAATTTTGGTCGATGAGAAAACGGTTCTTGAAGAGGATGTCCGTCTCGTAGACCGCCTTGACGCCCACCACTTCCTTCGCCCGTTCCCTGAGGCTGCGCACCTCTTTCGGATCGTGGGTGGTGACCTTCAGCATCTTCTTGGGGCGGACCTGGTAGCCGATGGGCTCGAAGCGCTCGACCTCCTCGACCTCCTGGCCCAAAGATCGCAAGTCTTCGGCGGCGCTCTTCAAGCATCCATCCTCGACGCCTACGTAAAAATAAGGCCGGAATCCGGCCACGCGGCAGGCAACGCTTCTGCCTTCCTGCGTTCTGCCGAAGAGCTGCACCAGCGGGTTTCTTTGAGAATCATAGGAGTAGTTGGCGTCCAGGATCTGGAAGATCATCGCTTATAAATAGGGATTTTCGTTTATATAGCTAATGGAATTTTCTCCCAAAAGCTAATTGCGATCACGGCCCGAACGAGCGACAGGAGCGATAGGCCATCAAGAGTAAACGCGATAGAGCGAAAAAATTATTAGGTTTTCGAATCAGTGGAACGGATTGAATGGAAAACACCCTTGCATTGACTCTTCTGCTGCAAACGCAAGCATGGGCTCTGAACATCATGAATCTGGCGTCGTTTCTCGGCACAGAGGAGTTCTTCTTGCTCATCATGCCCGCCGTGTACTGGTGCTGGGACGCCAGGCTCGGCTTTCGCCTCGGAATGATTCTGGTCTTGAGCAACGGGCTGTGTGACAGCCTCAAGACCGCTTTCCACACGCCAAGACCCTACTGGGTGAGCCTGGAGGTTAATGCCTGGGGAAGCGAGACCTGTTTCGGTCTGCCGTCGGCTCATGCGCAAAATGCCGTGGCCTTCTGGGGACTTTTAGCCAGCTACATCAAGACCGAACGCGCCTGGGCGGCGGCTCTCGTGCTCAGCCTGATCATCGGCCTGTCTCGCATCTACCTGGGCGTGCATTTTGCCGAGGACGTTTTTTGCGGTTGGGCTTTGGGATTCCTGATCCTGGGGGCATTCTTGCTCGCAGAAAAACAAATGAAGGACAAGCTGGCAGGGCTGGATCAGGAGATGCAAATTTTCGTCTCGCTGCTGGCATCATTCGGCCTTTTATCGGTCTATGCGTTGGCACGATTCTCGATGGACGGCTGGCAGATGCCTTCTTCTTGGGCGAACTGTGCTCTGGCGGCAACGGGAAACGCCATTGATCCGTTGAATTTGAAGTTTACCTTAACCTCTGCAGGAATGCTCTTCGGACTGGGAGCAGGCTACTCTTTGATGCGCAGGCGAATGCGTTTCCTGACTCCGGATGCGGCCAGCCGGAAGGCGACATGCTACCTTATGGGAATGGTCGGCTTGCTGATGATCTGGTACGGCCTGGGAGAACTGCGCCAGGGGCAGACGGCCAATATAGTTGATGCAATCTATTACTTGCGTGCCGCCTTGGCGGGAATTTGGGTAGCGGTTCTTGCGCCGATGCTGTTAGTCAAGGTCGGCCTGATGGAAAAAGGGATAGACAGAACAGAAAAATGAGAAAGAACCGGAGTTGGGTGGAATAGTCAAAAACTGGGCAAAAACTGCATGCCTACTTTGCGCCCAGCACCTTTTCCATGTTGTCGAGGAAGGCTTCCATCAAGCCGTGTATCTCCGGGAATCGGTCCAGGTGGGCCAGCAGCTCCTTGGGCCGCTGCACATACCGCCCATCCGTCAGCTCATCGCCGCAGTTTTGGATGAGGTGATCGATGCTGTCCATAGACGACTCCAAATGGAACTGCAGCCCGACGGCCTTTCCCAGCTCAAACGCCTGATTCTTGCAGGCCTCGCTCTGTGCAGTGCGAGCTGCCTTTGGGGGAATGGCAAATGTGTCGCCGTGCCAGTGGATAGCGACAAACCTCTCCGGCAGGACGCCGAATATCCGGGAGGCCCGCCCCTCCGCCGTCAGCGTGACCGGGAACCAGCCGATCTCCCGCTCCTCGTTTTTGCGCACCTTTCCGCCCAGGACATCGGCCATGAGCTGAGCGCCTAGACAGATGCCGAGAACGATCTTGTCACCGGCGATCGCCCGGCTGATGAACTCCATCTCTTTAACAAGCCAGGGATACTTGTCGTGCTCGTAGATGTTCATGGGTCCGCCCATGATGATCAGCCAGTCGAAGTCTTCCATCTTCGGGAGGGATTCATTCAGGAAGAGCAGGGTTCTGGTGAGGGCGTGGCCGCGGCTTCTAGCCCAGGATTCGATGTTGGCGAGATCTTCGAAGGGAACATGCTGCAGGTAGTGGATTCTCATGGAGAAATGCCTCTTTGCCGGAAGATAGTTGCCGAGTTTCATTTATTTATAGGTACCCTAAGAGTTTCGGTTTTTATTATTTTGAATACCCCGCAGCAGATTGACTTGCGCTTCGGGGATGTTTCATCGCACACAACAGAAACGTGCCGGCGAATCGACAAGGAGGGAAACACCGGCGAGGTTGGATGATGTTGGACTGTGCAAACCACTGCCACAAAGATTTTTAACAAAATGACAATCTGAAACAAGAGCTTGGGACACAAGCTGGCTGCCTGCGGCACTTGGTAGCTCACCTCACTTCAGTAATCCCAATGCTCATGCCGAACCGGCAGGCAGTTCAGCGCCTCTCGGCGGAATTGCCACTGGGGCACGAAGCTGTCCATCAGCGAAGCGAAGCGTGCATTGTGTGTGGGCTCCAACAAGTGCACCATCTCGTGAACAAGGATATATTGGAGGCACTCCGGTGGTTTCTTGGCGAGATCGGTATTGAGACGGATATTTCCGGACTTGGGGTTGCAGCTTCCCCATCTAGTTTTCATCCGTTGCACGAATAACTGTTCTAC
>RPOO01000201.1 GCA_003857025.1 Methanothrix sp. | reverse complement strand
GGAATTTTCGGTTTCCCCTTCATCGTGGAAGTTTGGCGTATCCAGGGACAGTCCACTCAGCCCTCTCCGCGTGAGGTATCATGGGGCACTCAGGGACGTTTCGGGGTGTTCCCTCCCTACAGTATATCTTAATTGGAAGGAGGGATACAGTGAAATATATAGCCAATCCGGGCAGGGTGAAAGTAATTATGGCAAAGGACTCCGCTTTCATCCTGTTGCGACTCGTGTCGCAACTCTCGCCAACTCTGCAGTGTTGGCTAGACCACCCTGAAGGATGAGGACTTCTCGCAGTTTCGACAACTCGTCGAAACTCTCGCAGACCCGCGGTCAGCGAGATTCGTCCTTCGCAATCCTACGAGTTAAAAGTCGAACAGCGACTTCTGCTTTTTCCTAGCCGATCCAGCATCAGGCTTAGCCGCCGTTGCCGTCTTCCCAGCCGCTTCATCCTCCGTCTTCGCTCTTCGCGGCCTTCCTCGCTTGCGCCCCTCCGGCTTAGCCGCCACCGCAGGCTCCACCGGCGTAAGTCTCTCGGCAGGCTTCTCTGCCGGAATCGTCTCGATCTTGGCAGGCGCAGGCCGAGCCGCCTCATGCTCAGACGTCGCCGATATTTCCACCCCGGCAAAGCCCGTCAGCCCCACGCCCGCTTGCGCCTCAGGCATGTGCGAGAGCGCGTGCTGCGCAGTTCCGTGCCAGGCCAGCTCGATATCCTCGATCTCCTCAGCCGACCGGATCTTAATTGCCTCCTCATAGATGGTCTGAACCTTCTTGGTGGTCGGCGTGCTGCCGAGCAGGAGGGCGATCTCCTCCGCGTCCAGCCCCAATTCTGCAGCCAGCGGCGCTGCAATCTTCTTGTCCTTCAGCAGCATCCCGGTAAAATCCATCAGCTCCGCCCGGGCAAAGCTTATCGAGACATGACAGCGATGGGCGACCTTCTTTGCCGCTGAATCTCGAACGCCCCGCGCCTTTCTGGTCTGGCCCATCCGCCGCCACCTGCTGGGCGGCCGGAAGGCTACGTAGCCGTGCCGCCGCGCCGCCTTGGCCGACTGCACGCCGCCCGTCATGAGAAAGCCTGCGTAGCGCCACATGCCGTAATTCTGCCTGCGGTTCACGCGGCCTAAGAAGACATCGGCACGGGCCAGTTGTTCATAGCCCTGCCAGAGGTCTTGGCCCTGGTAGGCCAGCGGCAGGTTCTCGTCCACCCAGTTGATCAGATCCTCCGGGCTCTCATCCAGATCGTAAGACGCCTGCAGGGCCTCGCGGGCTTTCTCGCCCTTGAAGATGACCTCCAGGACCTTGAAGATGGACGACTTGACATCCCGCTCCGCCGTTGCCACATCCTCCAGCTTCAGCTCCTTCGAGCCCTCGGCGGCAGCTTGCAGATCGTTAATCCCGGAGCGCATGTCGCCCCCCGCCCGCTCGGCGATCAGCATCAGCGCATCCGGATCGCAGGCCACACCCTCGGCTTTGCAGATCTCTCGCAGGGCCTGGGCGATGGTGGTGGAGCGAACCGATCGGAACGCAATGCCTTTGATGGCATCTCGCAAGGGCTTTTCTATCTCATAGTACTCGTTGGCGATCAAGAGAACAGGCTGGCGGGTATCGCGCACCAGCTTCAGCATGGCAGCCGCGCCGCCCCGGTCCGCAGTGCCGTGCAAGTTGTCTGCCTCGTCCAGGACGACCAGGCGCAGCTTTCCGGAAAAGGTCATGCTCCGCGAGGCCGGCCCGGCAATCTTCTGGATCATGCCTGCCGTGCGTGCATCCGAGGCATTCATCTCGATGATGTCCCAGTCAAACTCGCGCGCCAGCGCCAGGGCCGCCGAGGTCTTGCCCGTGCCCGCCGGGCCATAGAGAATGGCGGCTCCGGTGATGGGCGCTCCCTGTTCCCAGGCCGTCGCCCAGGCACGCAGATCATCCACGGCCTTGCCGTTGCCGAGGACCTGCGCCAGGGTATCGGGCCGGTACTTCTCCGTCCACTTTACCGCAGCCATTCTTACCAGATGCCCTCTCTGCCGGTCAGCTCCTCGATCTTGATCTCCCAGATGGTCATAGGCATCTTCTCCAGATCCTCGCGCTTGAACTGCTTGCCGCCGTGGCCCTGCATGTCTTTTCCCATGAAGGCCGCAAACATTTTCATCTTGGTCTCGATGTCGTCGGAGAGACTTGCTGTGCCAGAGATCAAGACGCTGGACCAGCGGCCCTTTTCCATAGCGTCTACCTGGAAGCAAACCTTGGGATTCCTGGCCACATACTCGACCTTCTTTCCTTTTCCGCGGGAGTGAAGAAAAATCTTGCCGTCATGATAAACATATGACATGGGAATAACGTAGGGCAAGTCGTTGTTAGACAGTCCGAGCCGGCCGAATTTCGCGGCAGAGATCAGAGAGATGCACTCATCCTTGGACAGTTCCCTTGGCTTCATGCACCAAAAAGGAACCTCTTTGGTTTTAGCTTTTTCCGGATATGCATCGGAACCTTCCAATGGCATCGTATCATTGGGGGCGGGGAATTCTCATCCGGGCGTCTCAAGAACCGCGCGACATGATCGCGCCGATGATGAGCAGCAGCATTCCCAGTGCAATCATGGGCACGCCGGGAAAGGTCGTCTCCACCTGAAATTTGGTCGCCCCCGCCTCGGCTCCGATGAGCTTGAAGCTGTGATTATCCTCAATCTGATGACCGCCATTTTCCAGCACCTGCACGCCCACCAGCGCGATGCCTGTCAGTATTATGAGCACCCCCATTACCACTGCAATGTTAACCTGCACCATGATATTGATCTCCCTTCGTATTGCTATCTTTAGCCCTTGCCTACTGCATAATGGTTGTCTCCTAATATAAATGTTTCACCTTAATAATATTCTCATTCAGTTTAGGTTATTGCGCCAATAATCAGCTATGATTTATGTACTTCTTTTCCCGTCCTCTGCAAAGCTTTTTACCTTGGTAGCACCTCTCCCACAGGGATGTTTAACAAGATCCTGATCGCTAACCGCGGAGAGATCGCCATCAGGGTGATGCGGGCTTGCCGGGAGCTGGGCATTTCTACTGTGGCCGTCTACTCCGAAGCGGACAAAAACGCCCTTTTTGCCAAATATGCTGATGAGGCAGTCTATATCGGGCCGTCTCCGTCATCGCAGAGCTATCTGAAGATCGACAACATCGTAAAGGCTGCTTTGGAGACCGGTGCCCAGGCCGTCCATCCCGGCTACGGTTTCCTCTCTGAGAACACTCACTTCGCATCTACCTGCGAGGAGAACGGCATCGTCTTCATCGGGCCGCCAAGCTCCGCCATCGATGCGATGGGCTCCAAGATCACGGCCAGGAAGACCATGCTCGACGCAGGAGTGCCGATTGTTCCCGGCATTGAGGAGGGCATCACCGATCCGGATGTTGCAGCCGAGATCGCGGAGAAGATAGGCTATCCGATTATTCTCAAGCCCGCTGCCGGAGGCGGCGGAATCGGCATGAAGATCGTGCAGAGCCGCGAGGAGCTGCAGCCTGCCCTCACATCATCTCAGTCCGTGGCCCGCAACGCCTTCGGCGACGACACCATCTACATCGAAAAGTATCTGACCGAGCCGAGGCATATCGAGTTTCAGATCCTGGCCGACAAAAAGGGAAAGACCCTTTACGTCTCCGATCGCGAGTGCTCCATCCAGCGCCGCCACCAGAAGCTCATCGAGGAATCCCCTTCGCCGGTCATGACCGAGGAACTGCGCGAGAGGATGGGCTCCATTGCCGTCAAGGCTGCGAAAGCTATCGGCTATGTGAGCGCCGGAACTGTGGAGTTCATGTATTCGCGAGGCGACTTCTACTTCCTGGAGATGAACACCCGTCTGCAGGTCGAGCACCCCATCACGGAGATGGTCACCGGCGTGGACCTGGCCAAAGAGCAAATCCTGGTCGCAGCCGGCTACCCTCTGGCATACGAGCAGAGCGACATGAAGATTCGCGGCTGGGCCATCGAATGCAGGATAAACGCCGAGGACCCGCTCAACGACTTTGCCCCTGCACCGGGAAAGATCAAGAGGTATCGGAGCCCCGGAGGCCCGGGCATAAGAGTGGACAGCGGAGTTTATACCGGCTACGTCATCCCGCCTTACTACGATTCCCTCATCTCCAAGCTCGTAGCTCATGGCAGGGACCGCAAGGAGGCCATAGCCAGGATGGAGCGCGCTCTTTACGAGTACATAATCGTCGGCGTCAAGACAAACATCATCTTCCATAAAGCCGTGCTGAGGAATGCCAGGTTCAGAAGCGGCGACATCAACACTCACTTCATCAAAGAGGAGAACATTGCCGATTCCGTCAAGGCCGTCGCCGCGGAAGACTATGAAAAGGGCAAGTCTCTCGCCTCTGCGCTCGGAGCCGACAACCGCCAGGTTGCA
Source organism: Methanothrix sp. (assembly GCA_003857025.1). GTDB lineage: Archaea > Halobacteriota > Methanosarcinia > Methanotrichales > Methanotrichaceae > Methanothrix. The sequence continues at coordinate 1,545 of RPOO01000201.1, read as the reverse complement.
GCCATATCGGCAGCCGTCGGTGCCTACCTGAGCCAGCAGAAGGCAGGGGAGAAGAGCTGAGAGTGGCGGCAGAAGAAATTCTATCTTTTTTGCACTCAGGCGAATGGGTCTCAGGAGAAGAGATGGCCGCTCGCCTGGGCATCTCCCGCGCCGCTGTGTGGAAACAGATTCGATCTTTGCGTAAGAGGGGATACGAGATCGAATCCTCCACCAAAAAGGGCTACCGTCTGGCTGGGAATCATGATATTCTGGATGCGGACCTGATCCGTTCCGGCCTTAAAACCCAGTGGCTGGGCAAGGATCTGCGCTGCTTCTCCGTTGTCACGTCCACTAACGAGGTGGCCAGAACCATTGCCCTCGAATGCCGGAATGATGGGATTAACCGCGCAGTTAACGGCACGGCTCGTATAGTCAAAGGTACGGCTAATAATGGTCCTGCCGATGCTCCTGCCAATAACGGAACGGTCATCCTGGCCGAGGTACAGACGCAAGGGCGCGGCAGGCTCTCTCGATCCTGGGCCTCGCCTCCCGGCGGCGTCTGGATGAGCCTGATTCTCAGGCCGCAGATCTCGCTGGATCGAGCTTATCGCATCAACATGGCCATCAGCGTCGCGATCTGCAAAGCCCTTGCGGACCTGTACGGCCTGGCGGCGGGCGTCAAATGGCCCAATGACCTCTTGATCGAGGAGAAGAAGATCTGCGGGATTCTCATGGAGGTCAGCGCCGAGGTGGACCGGCTGGAATACGTGGTGGTCGGGATCGGCATCAATGCCAATGTGGATGTATCCGGCTATCCTGCCGAGTGGAGAAGCACATCGCTTCATCAGGAACTGGGCCGCGAGGTCTCGCGCGTCGGGCTTATCCAGAAGATTCTTTTGGAGATAGAGAATTCATACCAGCATATGGACAGCAAAGAGATCTGGGAGGAATGGCGCAACCGTTCAGTCACTTTGGGGCGACAGGTGCGCATCAGCTCTGTATCGGGAGACATCGTAGGCGAGGCGGCGGACCTGGCAGAGGACGGCGCGCTCATAATCCAAAGCCGGGACCAGGTTGGGCTGCACCGCGTCCTGGCCGGAGACTGCATTCATCTTCGCGCCCTGGAGGCGGCATGAGAAAGAAAAAGGTTCGCGGAATCGCTAAAGACACACTGCAATTCATTCTGGAGGCTTCTCGATCCTCCTTGCCCATGGAGTTCGCGGGGCTGCTGCAAGCAGAGGACGACATAATCACCGAGGTCCTCATCCTGCCCGGCACCGAGTCCTCCCGCATGAGCGCCCTGGTCCGGCTCTACATGCTTCCCAACATGCAGGTGGTCGGCTCGGCGCACAGCCATCCATCCGGAGTCCTGATGCCGTCAAAACCGGACATCCAGTTCTTTGCTCACACCGGGGACTACAACATCATCGTGGGGCCTCCGTTCGATCTGTCCAGCTGGGCTTGCTACGATGTGGAAGGCATCCGGCGGGATTTGCCCATATTGGATGTTGATTTCAAGGATGACGGTTTTGACGATGACTTCGATGATGAATTCGATTGATGAAT
>RPOO01000200.1 GCA_003857025.1 Methanothrix sp. | reverse complement strand
TGCTTCGCCCCGGTCGCTTTGACAGGGTGATCGAGATACCCATGCCCACCAGCGCCGCTCGCGAGGCCATCCTGAAGATCCATACTCGCGGCATGAGCCTTGATGCCGATGTGGATCTCAAGCATATCGCCGATCTCGCCGAGGGCTCGAGCGGCGCAGAGCTGAAGGCTCTCTCCACCGAGGCTGGCATGTATGCCATTCGCGAGGAGCGCACCATTGTCTACGAGAGCGATTTTGAAGGCGCGGCGGTCAAGATCCTGCATAAGGAAAGAAACCGGGTAAGCGAGCCGGAGGGGCTAATTCAGCAATACATTTAGGCTTAGGATTTTCGGCTTGGGATAGCCTTCGTCCCAAGTTCACGGCTCTTTTTCTTCTTGATATCTCGATAACATGAATTTTGGACAACCACAAACTATAATTGTTAACGATTATATAGTACACTTTTGAAAAATGGTCTATGCTAGGCGGCAAACGTCGTTGCATATGTTGCATACCAGATATCCCTTCCTTTGCCTCAATGATCCGTTTGAATCCTAAAAAGTCGATCGAGACGAGCGCATGAACTCAACGAATTCGCTGATCAATCCCATCTCTCAATGAGTAGGAGGTAAAATATGTCGATCGAAAATTCGAGAAAGCCTTTGGTTAACCTGGAAGGCTTTATTCCGCCAGCCCAGAAAGAAAACCTGAGGAACTGGGGATTACGAGCAGATGATCTCCTGGCGATTTTGGCGCTCCTGGTCTTGACTTTAGGGGCCACCGCATATGTCCAATGGATGATAACGAGCTGCCTTGAAAATGCCGAAAGCATCAGCGCAGTTTTGACTTTTCCCTGGTAAGACCACCATGCCCTCCATGGTTAGGAATTGCATGATTCTACCGAATTGGCGACAAGATATCAGATACTAAAAATAGAATTGCCATGATGAGCTTCATGCTCAGCAATTATCACTTTCTTGAAGATCACTCTTATTGTGAGTTATGCCTTCGAAACTGATTCTATGGCATTTTCACAAAAATTATTCAATTGTCACAGAACTCTTTGGATCATAAAAAAAGAAGGTGTCACCTATTCTCGTCATACCGCCTGAACCTACAGGCTCTCATGACTTTAATGGCCTTCTCTTCATCGAGTTTGCGCTTACGCTTCATTTTTCTGTCTCTAGCTTCGCTCATGATTTCACTTTCTTCTTTTCTAGCCTTTCTTTTTTGGTCATCGCTTTTTTGCTCTTGCCTTTGGCTATATTTTTTTCAGCCATATCATTAATTATGGCCACCTTACTAAAAAGGATTGGCCCATTTTATCTCAAAGTACTACGAATCTCGGCAAAGATATTGGATCATCGCCGCCTTCGCACGCGCCCGATTTCCAGCGGCGGCGCCCGGCAGCTTTCCATTCTCTGCGGCCTTGAGCATATTTCGGGCTGCCTCGGGCACAAAATTGCGTTTGTGTCCGCCCATACACATGGATGAGGAGACCCCCACTGCTCCAGCTTGGCAGCTGTTACCGCCTGCCAATATTTGAAGTTTTAGGCTATAATTGAAAAAGGAAGAGCGGCATTGATCTGCGGCCTGCCGCACTCAAGAGTCATTCGGATCGCTTCCCCGCCCCAAAATCCAAGGTTCCGTCCGATGGCCACATTCCGCCTCATGAGGCCCTGTAGCTTATCGCTCAGATCATCCGGCACGCAATACCTATCGACTTGAACGCGAATGAAGCCATTCCCTGCCGTCTCAATGGCTTCGTTCCCGGCTTTGCGTCAAAGCATTATTCTCAGAAGCGAGGGTCCAATCGACTCTCGTTTTTGTGTTTCCGTAGTTTGTGTGGTTTTCGCGGAGCAATTTGCAGGTCTTCGCGGTCGAACAGCAGCAACCGCCAAATCCTAATTCGACGGAAATTGGCATCATGCGCCAATAACGCAGCAATATATGCCGAGGCAACACGACGGGCTGACTTTTGCACATCTTGTGCGCCATGTCAATAAACCAAAAAATATAGTTAGTTCTTTATTCCTCCGCCAGTTCCCTTAGTAGAGTCTTTCCACAGTTCCACATTATGGGCCCCGCCTGCGATCGCTCCTTTTGTTTTAGCAAAGGGATTTGCTGCATTGGACAGGGTTACATTAGTGGTGTTTTCTGGGATGCTGACCGATTCGTTGGTAGTGTTATTGGACAGCGTTGCATTAGCATCCCCGGTTGCTGCACTCTCTGCATAAACTATGCCAAAAGAGAGAGCAAGGCACATGAACAGGAGAAATGATCCTACTTTTAGGTTAGTATTCATGATTTCGTACCTCTTTTTGGCACGAGATCCGACTGATTGGATTTAAATATTTTGATCGATAATATATCAATGGATCGAATATTAATTGGTTACGTGCAATGGAAGCCTCGGAGACCATAAATCTATAATCATTTCACAATAATAGTCTTGCAGAAAAACCTTCAAATTCATTCACCCAATGACGAGATCGCGAGATCGGAGCACATGCGCGACGTTGAACAATGGGCAGGCACTGATAAGCTTTTTTTGCATCTCTAAATTGCTCATCATAAATCCAGTTTTACAGCCGGATTATAGCTTATTCATAGCGAAAGCTGCTGTTTTCAGATGCTTGATAAAATAGAAGACTATGGTTAAATTATAGCGGGGAGTAGATTTGAACTACTGATCTACGGGTTATGAGCCCGTCGGGATATCCTGACTACCCTACCCCGCTGCAATTGGGATATACTCAATCAGATGATACTTGCTTATAAGGCTTGCGTACAAAAGCATGAATTTTGATTCTACACGATTATATTTTAGACAATTGCCGAGGAAGAATTCGATGATTAGTGATATACTCTTGCGCGTTATGGAAAAGTTAAATTACTTCGAGCAGATTAAGATAGAGTAATGGGGGTTATTAAAATGTCCCAAAGGATTTTCAAGCTGATCCTGGTCCTGATGGTCTTTCTTTTTCTCACAACCGCGGCCTCAGCTCTAGGGTATGGATCAAAGGTATTGCCAACCGATCCGGATGAAGCCGAGGCGCTCAGTCCCTTCTTTGCCGGACCGGAGTTCGCGTTCATCGATTTGAGTAACAATGGAGTCTTCGAGCCGGGGGATCCGGTTTATCTCAATATCAATCCATCCGACGGCACCGTGAGCGAGAACGATGTGAGGATAACGCCCTTCGACACCCTTGCCGCAGGGACTCAGGTCCAGGCCGCCGATCCTGACCATGATAAGATACTCGTAAGATTCGGAACCTACAGATACCAGGCGGCAGAGCTTCGATACTTCGACATGGACGGTGACAAATCCTACAGCATTAACGATCCTGTTTACCTCGATTTCAGCCCCGGAGAAGTGAGTGCGGGAGACGTCAGGATCACCGGATACCCGGGGGTTTCGCCCCTGGTCGGATATGAGCCTGCCACAAGAGTCAGCGACGCGGATCCAGATAGCGGCAAGCCGACCACGACTCTTCCCGGCGTCTTCGGCTTTTACAACTTCTTCGGCAACGTCAACAATGGCGGCTGGGCGGTTTACGATGGCGGCGACATAATTTATCTGGATACCCAGTATCCCTTCAACACCATAACCGTAAATGACATCAGGCTCTCCATCTGAAGCTGAAACGACAATCTAATTTCCAGAGGGAGCAAAGATCCCGGTCCAAAGGGGCTCGCGGATTTTTGCAGCGAGATGAGCCGGGCCGGAACCGAAAGTGCGCCTTGGACCGGCTGCACACCTTTTTTGGCTTTTTCCGCAAGACTGATTTTTCCGTAAGATAATATTCGATTGCTTGATTTCGTTTTGCCTAATTTCGATTGCTTAATTAACAAGTAGGCCGGATTATGATGCATGCTTCTCATGGGCGCAGATGAAGCAGGAAAAGGCCCCGTGGTCGGCTCCATGTTCGTAGCGGGCCTCGTTATCGACGAAGAGAAGCTCTTCGACCTGGCGGCCTTCGGGGTGCGGGACTCCAAGCAGCTTGCCCCCGCGAAGAGAGAAGTCCTGGCCAAGAAGATCATGCGGATAGCGACGGACCACTATATCCTGGAAGTCCCGCCGAAAATAATCGATGAGCTGCGCCAGGTCATGACCATGAACGACATCATGGTGAGGTCCTTCTCGCAGGTTGTGGCAAAGCTACACGCGGACAGAGCGATTCTCGACGCCGCAGACGTGGATGCGGCCAGGTTCGCCGCGCGAGTGCGCAGCGCGAGCGAGACCAAAATGGAGCTGATTGCCGAGCATAAAGCGGATGAGCGCCACCAGATCGTCTCTGCGGCATCTATCCTGGCCAAAGTGAGACGGGATGCATCCATGCGGGAGCTGGAGGCTCAGCTCGGCTGCAAGATCGGCAGCGGTTACCCGCACGACCAGAATACTCTCGATTTTCTGGCCAGCTGGCTAAAAGAAAATCATGACCTGCCGCCCTGCGCCCGCCATAGCTGGGCGACGGCTCAGCGTATAAAAGCTAGTTTTATATAGGCTGCCAGAATTAAGAGGCTCAAAAGACGGGGATACTTCAATGGATATAGAAGATACTTTGCTCATGATTCCAGGGCCGGTCAAGGTCGCGCCGCGTGTCCTGCGCGCCATGTCCAGACCCATGATCAGCCATCGGAGCGGCGAGTTCGGGGCCATTTACAGCGACTGCGCCGGTCTCCTCAAGCAATTCTTCGAAACCAAGAACGATGTCGTGATAATGACCGGCAGCGGCACTGTAGGAATGGATGCGGCCGTCGGCAGCGTTATCGGCAAAGATGACAAGATCGTAACCATCACCAACGGCAAATTCGGCGAGCGGTTCACCGAGATCGGAGAGAGATACGGCAAGGCCGTCCCGGTCAACTTCGAATGGGGCACTCCCTTCGATTTGGAAAAGATTGAGGCCGCCCTGGAGCAGGGCGCAAAGGCAGTGGCCATGGTGCACAATGAGACCTCCGTGGGCCTCACCAATCCCGCCAAAGAAGTGGGCAAATTGGCCAGAAAGCACGATGCGGTCTTTATCGTAGACGGAATCTCATCCATCGGCGGCAATGAGTTCCAGACCGACGACTGGAACGTCGACATCGCTATCACCGGCTCCCAGAAAGCTCTGGCCGTGCCTCCGGGCCTGGCAGTAGTTTCCGTCTCGCCGCGTGCCGAGGAGCGATTCCTGGCCAAGAGCGCCGGCTACTACGCAGACCTGAAGGCCCACCTCAAGAGCGCCAGGAAGAGCCCCGCCCAGACGCCCTTCACCCCTGCCGTGCCCCTGTTCTTCGCACTGCAAGAGGCACTGCACATGGCATCCGAAGAGGGCTTCGCCGCCCGCAGAGCCAGGACCGCCAAGCAAGCCGAGTCCGTTCGCATGGCTGCCAAGGCGCTTGGCATCGAACTCTTCCCGAAGGTCGATGAGCTGTCTCACTACTCCAACACAGTGACCGCCATGAAGATGCCGGAAGGCGTCACGGATGACAAGCTGAGGGGCGGCATGAAGAAGCAGGGCGTAATTGTCTCCGGTGGCCAGGAGAAGCTCAAGGGCAAGATCTTCCGCATCGGCACCATGGGCGTTTGCTCCTCAGGCGACATCCTCCGCACTATTCAGACCCTGGAGCTGGTGCTGGCCAAGGAAGGCCGGCTAAGCGCACGCGGGGCGGGAGTTGAGGCCGCGGATAAGGTGCTGGGTGCTTAAAAATAACTATTTGTTTTAAAAAATTATAATCCAATATCCAGCTATCATTTTTACCGGAAAAAACTCGCGGTAGATATTGATAACAATTTCTTATTTCAGATCACTTTAACGGGCTTCGAGATCATGGAAGCTTAAATTCAATATTCCTTAGATTGCCAGGCGGCTGTGCTGTATCTGTTTTATTGAAACTACATACGGGATATTTTTTTTTAAAAAATAAATAATTGGTGCACAAACCAAAGACTTATAAAAGAGAACTTTATT
>RPOO01000199.1 GCA_003857025.1 Methanothrix sp. | reverse complement strand
GTAGGACATCGGTCCGAGGGCAAGTTCCACGAAAACAAGGATTGAAACGCCATCTATCGCCGCCATAGCAATATACGCCATTCTCGTCCGAGGGCAAGTTCCACGAAAACAAGGATTGAAACTCCTGTATGCCTTATCGTAGGCGCTCAGATACGGTGTCCGAGGGCAAGTTCCACGAAAACAAGGATTGAAACGCCCATGTGCCCCAGGCGGAGGCTCACACGTGACGGATGGGAAACAGGATCTATCGACATTAAAATTCAGTTTCCCATGGGAAATTAGATGGTTACTGCACCAGCCCCCACCCATCCAAATCGACAGAGTGGCAGTTCATCAGACTGAGCATTTGCATCGGCCAAGCTGATAACCTGCCGTGTGCCCAAATTCGCAGCGATTTACGTTTATGGAGCTGCAAGAAAGAAAAAAAAGATCTGGTGATTTGGTGCGTCCTGCCGCCTAGCGGTAAGTAGGCGAGCAGTTAGCGATTGGAGAGCAGTTCTCGATCATTACCCTAAAGGTCACTTGATTGCTTTGCGAGACCTGTCTGTAGCGATCAGTCAGTGTGAACCAGAGATCATGCAAGCCTTCCGTGTCGCCGACGAAGTACCAGCTATATCTCCTGTTTGCGGATACTGGTATGTAGCGCGATTCGATGACGTTGCCATCCGGGTTTCTCTCATATAGCTTCAGGAGACCTCTCTTGCAAGGGATGACGATCATTCTCACAATGTCATCCATGAATACGCATTTTCCATCGCAAGGATGCCGGTTTCCCCAATAGTCGACGATCCATAGCTGCCCGTTGCAGATGGCGGCGGAATCTGCGACATCCCCGGCAAGCGTTTCGTTGCCTGCTGAATCACTAGATATCTTTTCCAAGTATGCGCTGTAATTGTCCCCAATTTCCTGGGCGAGGCCCGCGTGAATGCCTTCTGATGCCGCGACATTCAAAGACAAAATATCCTCCGACGATCCATTCAGGGAATTATACCCTGCCGCCGGAAAACCCGCCAGGATTAACCAGCATGCTATGCCTACTGCAGCGACGAGCGGTAATCTCATTTTTTCACCTATCTCACCATATGATTTTTTAGATTGAAATACTTTTCGTTTTTATCGATTTAATTTTTAATTTTAAACTGCTTTGAAAGCTAAAGAAAACCTATGAACAGAATAAAGACCCATAAGACAATATTTTAAACATCAAATTCATTATATTTGTGAAGTGAGGATATGAGTGCAGAAAAAGCAAAATAAAAACAAAAAAGGCCTGCAGAAAAGCAGAAAAAGGAGAAAGTTCCAGTCTTACTTGACTGCTTCCGCGTACTGGCTGCAAAACTCGGTGCACTGGCCCACGATGCGAGATGCAGCTTCCCTCAGGACGACAATTGGGTCCACGCCATCGGTTGTGAGCCGGAAGACGGGATTATCCATGATTGGGAACTTGGTATCATAGGTTGCCATCTTCACGCGCGGATCAGCCAGAAGCTCGGTTCGCAGCAGGTTTAAGATGGTGTGTCCCTCGCCCACGAACTCGATAATGGCCTGGTTCTCAGTCTTTTTTACGATCTTCAGGATCATTAAACCACACCTAATCCGTAGGCCGTGCTCGTCTTGCGGGTCTCGACATTTCCGCAGTTGGGGCAGGCCAGTTTTCCTTCCTTGCGCATCAATCCTGTAAGACAACGATTGCAGTAGGCCTTGATCACGCCCAAATCCTCGTCGCCGGTGGAGAGGCGCATTTGCCGCTCGTCAATGATCTTGGCCTTGAGGATATCGTGCAAAGAGAACAGGTGGCGAAGGTCTTTGACGTAGGAGTTGCGCACATTGGATATGTGAATGGTGGCCTCCTCATCCGATAGCGGTCGGTTCTCATAGCCTTTCTTGAAGGCCAGGGAGACTATGACCAGGCTATCCTTGAGATCGATAACCTCGCCAACAACGATATCGCCGTGACATAGCTTGGGCGGTGCGTTGCTCTTGGGTATGACATTAGCGGACCGCGTCTTGGGATCAACCTCGACCAGGCCTGCCGTAGAAGCGTAAATCACTCCTCCCTTGGCATAGGTGCAGTCGCCGGGAACGAACTCCTCGGCTGATCCCACCTCATCTCCAGGGAGCACAAAGCTGCCTTCCATCATTTTATTCCTCGAATGCTTAAATTCTTCTTGTCGGATAAACATGTCTCATTGCTAGTATCTAAAGACTACTATTGCAGTTCTAATTGCAATACTATTGTGTGCAAATTCATTTAATTCCGTTTGCCTTGATAAGCCTGAATGAGATTGTTTTTTGTGCGGTTATTTTGTGCGGTTACTTACTGGCGAGTTATTCTATAAAGCTCAACCTCAATGGTCTTGACATCTTGACTATGAAACTCAAAGCATCTCTTCATCCGGAAGGGAATGCGACAGATCTCTTGTACAAGACACGGTTCTACAAACCGTCTAATGAAGCCTTCGCTTCCGCGATTGTGAAGCGAATAGACGGCGCTCGCCAACTCCGTGGCCTTTCCCAAAAATACTCGATCTCCGGCGCTCGCCTTTTGGGCACCGAAGGGCGGATTCATGATGACCGTGTCAATTCCCCGAAGCGAGAGACTCTGCACGCTTGCCCGGATGAAATCAACCTCAACGCCAAGCTTTTGCGCATTGCTGCGGGCTACGGCCAGTGCTTCGCCATCGATCTCCACGCCGACGGCCCGCGCTCCGAGCAGGGCCGCGCCGATGGCCAGGACACCCGTCCCGCAGCCAAGGTCGCATACCGTGCCAAGATCCCCTTGCATGTAGGCCATGTAAAGCATCTCGGCTGCCACGGAGGCCGGCGTCGCGTACTGCTCCCTTTGCGGCGTAGGATGGGAAAAGCCCTCCAGCCGCTCCAGCGTTATCTCCAGTTGTCTCTTTTTCATCCGGATTCAGTTGCTACAGTTGCGCCCTTGACCTATATCAATTGTAGTATCCCAGCCGCAGGATCTCAATTGCTGCATCTCAATTGCAGTATCGTAATTGCAGCATCTTAATTACGCCATCATATCAAATGCAGTACCACTTCTATGGCCAAGAGCATGAACACCACCGCGCCCAGACCCTTGACCAGCTTGACGGCATTCTCCTGGCTGAAGAGACCGTTTTCACTGGAAGGGCTGTTAGCGGTGCTCTGCCTCAGTCCGCTGAGAAGATCTTCGACCGGCGCGTCCTCGCTTGAGATGGAAACCTCGCCCGGAGATGAAGGTGATGAGGGGGATGACCGTGGTGATGATGATGGAGATGGAGACGAAGACGGCGCGCTATCGGATTTGGGCTCTGGAACGCTGTTTAAGTCAGGGATTTCTTGGAGCGGCTCATGCACCCCATGCTCTTGAGCGACGGGCTCAATGATCTCAACCGGCTTATGCGCAGGTTCTTTCCTTGTGAGCGGATCGTCCTGAATGAGCAGAATCTGTCCGCGAGACGAGCAGGCCATGCTCGCCTTCACCGGCACAAGCCAAGCCTCCTCCGGGTCCTCCGCCTCTGAGACGAAGATTTTAGATCCGGCATTACTGTCGGCCAAGACCATTCTTTGCGCCGCCAGTCTCTCCTCGTGCCCCTGCATGACGGGCATATCCTGCCCGGTCGGACGGAAAACCGCATTGGAAGCGGATTCGTTGGTGGGGCTTGCGGTCTGTGCGTTTGAACCGTTTATGGTCGGGCCGTTTATGACCGATTTGCTCCCATTCGAATCTAGCTGCCCTTGCTGTGCCTCGCTTGGCAATCTGTCCGGGGCTCCTGCATCAGTTGGTTCCAGCGAGCCAATATTTTCGCGATGATAGGACGGACTGCTCTCCGGCAATTCCACTACCAGATGGAGGGAGTCATCCCAGGTGTAGATCTTTTCCGTGTTGTCGATTTCCAAAAAGGCGTTGTCCGCCAGGATGCCGGATATGAGGAGAAGCGCATCTCTTTCAGGCTTGAAGCTCAACCGATCTCTAGGCTGAGCGGAAGATTGCGCCTGGCCGCCCTCATTTCCGTCATTTACAAAGCCCTCGATGATCTTCGCCGCGCAGTTGATCCTGGCCGCGCTCTGTTTGTCCAGATCTCTTTCGCCTGCGGAAAAGCGCGATTCGGCCCGGCGCAGGTCGGCAGCCGTGGCCTTTAGCTTCTCAGCCGGGTCCTTTCGGCCCGATTCAGCATCGATGCTCGCGCTGATGTTGTGCAGGGCGTCGCAGATGTGACCATTGGCCTCGCCGGGAGCGGCAGCCCCACCCAGGAGATATTCACACGCATTGGACACCGCCTTGGCCAGCCTCCAGGGCTCGCTGCCCAGCAAGCCGATGGATCTGGTCTCCTTCAGGCCGGACAGCGTTCGCTTCAGGCTCTCGATCTTCGCCCCGGTCTGCTCATCACTGTTCGCGCCGGCCAAATCCAGGGCGGAAAGCGCCCTCTCGCTCAAGGCCATCGCTTCATCATCCGGCGTCTTAGAAGAGATCTTGGCCAGGTAAGAGCGGCTTCTGGCGATCCCGGCTGCGGCTTTTATGGCAGGCATTTCTTCTTTTAGCGAGGACGCCAGCTCCAGGAATTTGTCCGAGCTTTGCGCAAAATACTTTGACGCATTGGCTCGGGCGACAAGCTCGGCTGCATCGTTCTTCTGGTTGCAGTCCTCTGCCTCCGCCAGGTAGCTTTTTGCCGTGGCGCTGTAGGCGGCAGCCAGGCCGGAAAGAGCATTCTGGTAGGAGGGCTGCATGCCGCGAGGAATGAGCCGAACGGCCCTCTCCAGGGCCTCGCCTGCGGCTGCCGTCTCGCCCATCCCCAGATACATCCTTCCCAGGTCAGAGAGCACAACTCCGGCGCTGTGGCTGTGCCCCTGCTCCTGGAAAATGGAGAGGCTCTGGTTGTAGTAGCCCAAAGCATGATCGTAGTCCTTCTTCTCGCCGGCTATCTTTCCCATTCGATCCAGCACCCAGGCGGCGCTCTTCTTGTCGCCTAGCTTCTGGAAATCTACCAGACTCTTTTCAAAATAGCGTGCTGCAAGCTCCCGCTCGCCCATCTCGGCATAGACCCGCCCCAGGCTCCCCGTCATCTGCGCAACTCCCAAAGAGTCTCCCGTCTCCTGGAAGGTCTTGAGGCTGCGGTAGCAGTATTCAATGGCGTTCTCCCAATCTCTCTGCCGTCTATAGGCCGATCCCAGGTTTCCCAGTACATGGGCCATGCCGCCCTGGTCCCCCGCGCTCTCGAAGCCGGAGGCTGCCTTTTGATAATAAATCAGGCTGCGGGCCAGGTCGCCCTGGCGGGCGTATGCCTGCCCCAGGTTGTTTAGCAGAACGGGCCGCAAAATTGGGTCGCGGCTCAAGGCCAGCGCCCGGTTGTAGGACTTTATGGCCAGGAGATGAAGCCCGGCTTTGCGGCAGATGTCCCCCAGCCTCTTGATCTCGTAGGCGTCCGTCAGGCTGCCGGAGAGCTTTTCGCAGACATCCTCATCCACCCGTCCCTTCTTCGATCCGTCCAGCAGCTTGGCCACCTGATCGGGGCTGCTCCCTGCAATCTTCTTGACGTCGATCTTTTGGAGCCCTTCCCCCCCTTTGGAAAATGATTCATAAATTTCTTGGAGAACGACTAATTGATCCATGCAGTATAAGATAACTTATATCTTTATATAGTTTTTGAATAGGAATAATTTTCGGAGTTCTATGTTAGGCTTATTGCATTTGATTGAAAAAGCAATATCGAATATATTAGAGCGATATTTTGAATATCTAACTATGAATAATTAGGATAGTAATGATGATCATCCCATTATTGCTGACTCATTTTTGAATTTTTGAGATTTTCAAGCTGCGATATTTTCTATTTTCCACATTTCAATTCCTGCATTCGTTTCTGCATATTCTTGCATTCGTTTCTGCATATTCTTGCATTCGTTTCTGCATATTCTTGCATTCGTTTCTGCATATTCTTGCATTCGTTTCTGCAT
>RPOO01000198.1 GCA_003857025.1 Methanothrix sp. | reverse complement strand
GTATTCTCAATCGAGAAGTTCATCCAGCTTTGGGGCAACTCCACATGCGGCGCGGTCAGCGTTGATTGGCTGCCCTGTGTTTAAACGCAAAACTAATCCGCGGATAGTTGACCGCTGCAACCAAATTGCAGCGGATGTCTTCCTTTTTTGCCATTTAGCGCGATAATCCAATTTATTCATTATAAATTTTGCAATGTAAAACAGATCAGGAATGTCACAATTTTGGCGCCCCAACCAAGCAGGAATTAGTAGGGATGGCTCTAGGAAAGAGAAGACGAAAGAGAAGACAATCTAAAGAATGAGGCAAGAATGCAAGATAAACAGAGTAGCTCAAAAATGCGGCAAAAGAAATGCGAGAGACGGGACCCGTGAGAGCACTCGGCCCCAATCCGCATCGCACATATTGACTGCAAGGCATTACAGGACTATGTCCAAGGTATTGCCTTTGATAATATCCTCCTCGCTCACATCGACGTTCTTCGTCTTAATGCCGGCCTCATTGCCTGAGAATATCAGATAGGGGCTGGTGGCTCGAGTCTCATATCGGTCCACTGTAGAGTAAGGAACCCGAATTACGAAAGAGTCGCCATCCTGTGAAGCCTCGTTGACATAAGTAAACGCCCTTCCCTGATTAGAGGTCACATTCAGCAATGCGCCTACCTTCTGATCCGGTCCTGCCTTTATTCTGATCAATGCTCCGGGGACATACTCGAAGATCTTGACCTCGCTTTTAGCAGGGCTCTCGCCAAGGAAAGTGGATGATTCATGGATCAATCGGAAGTGGCCCGTGCCTGCCCCATCGAAGAAGTAAAGGCGTGCCAGTGTCGTATTAAAAAATCTCTGAGTCGGAATGGCTTCAATTTGCGTCCCGTATTCATTCATTTTCATATAGCTGTCGACATCCTCATTTGCCCAGAGTGTCAAGGCAGGCAGCTTGCCATAGACCAAATTGTAATCTGTTATGATATAACGGGAGCCTCTGGCATCCAGCACGGATGATGCATCTTCTTCGCTCTCGGAGAGATAGAACTTGGCAGCGTCTATAGCTCCTGCCTGGAAGTTATTCGCTACAACCGGCCTTTGAGATATATAGAGAACCCAATTGCCATAATCCCACCAGCTCATCACGCTATATTCCGCGCTCCTGATCGGATTATCAAAGTTGCTGGTAACATTGCTGTTATCTCTCAGCCAATTCAGTGATTGATACCAATCATTATCTATCGCGGGCGGCGTGCTTCCCGTAAAAGATATCGTATCGGCCAATGTCGGCATTATTAGAATCAGCAAGAGAACTGGTGCAACCCACTTTGGAGTCCTCTGTTCTTTACCGGCAAAATTCTTATTGATCAGATCTAAAAGCATGAAGAAAAGAATGCTGATCATGACACCCATTGAGATCGTGGAGATATACAAGAATCGGGTTTGTCCGATAGTGAGAAGAAGCGCCATAATCGCCCAAACCAATAGCAGCAATTGAGAAGGTCTCTTGGAAGCATCACTCTTTCGAATCATGATCGCTGTGGCACCAATTCCCGCAATGGACAGAAGGATCGCAAGACCAAGCCCAGAGAACATAACTTGGCTGAATGTATCCAAGTCATAGATGAGCGGAGCTGCTTCGGCGATCTTTCCCGTCATTTTGCCGCCCCAGAGATAATCAAGTCCTGTATTTATCAGACCACTGACCCCGAAAAATCCGCCAATAAACGGAGAGATCAGAGAAAGAACAATAATGATTGCCGCCAATCCAAGTGGAAAAGCCTTCCAGGACATATTTCTCGCCGCTAAGAGGCTTGAAATGCCAAACATCGCCAAGACCGCGACAGCCATAGCAGCCAATCCCAGGAATGAGGGCAACATCCAGGAAGTATTCCAGAAGGGCGAAACCAAAATCAGAGCCACGACATAGCCCACTAGAATCGTTGTTGCCGTGTCCTTTGATCCCACGCCGCTCTTCAAGTCGATTGTGATCTTGATTGCGGCAAATATCAGGAAAATGCCGTAATAGACATCTGCTCCCTGCCAGGTATATGCCAGTGCCGCCATTGCCAGGCCGGAAAGAACCGCAAACAGATATCTTTTCTCGCTTCGGGAAAATGCATAGATCATGAAGAGAAGAGAAGCGAGCTGCAACAGGACTTCGAGGCAGTGGTGATCCGTGGCACCGAAAAGAGTGTATAGGAGATAATATGGAGCGAGAACCGTCATAAATGCGGCAAGCAAAGCCACTTTGCGGTCACACAGCTCTCGAATCATATAGTAAACAACGATTATGGCGATGCATCCGAAGATGACGGGAGCAAAAGCCGATACCATCTCAATTCCGCTTTGAGTATGCTGACCAAGGACTATTGACAACGCAGCCGAGAGCTGATCAAAAAGAGGAGGCCAGGTGATATCAAATCCATACGGTGAATTCAGATAAGAATCGAACCAGAGCGTACCGGGAAAATGGTGAACAGTATATAAGATCCTACGCATATGATAATAATCATCATAGCCTGAAAAGATGATCCCGTTCTCGGAAAGAGAGTATCTCCCCGCAAACAATTTTATTAAAAACCCTACGAGAACGATCGCCAGCAGTTCCGCGCCCTCGCTCCTCTTGCCTCGATCCATGTTTCCCGATAATGAAAATCATGATATAAAAGGTTTTAGCAGGGGTTGAAATGGCTCGACCGGGCCAGCGATGGCATCCCGAACTTGATGATTGTCAGGAAGATACGGCAAGACTATGGGGGCTAGGAAAAGTCTTAACAGATGAAGATATCACTGAGAAGATTGTGTCTGTAGTTAGCTTGATCATTCCCACCAAGAATGAAGCGGAGACCATCGGCGAATGCATTGAAAGAGCTCAAAAAACATTTGCCGAGATGAATCTTGAGGGAGAAGTTCTGGTCCTGGACAGCTCTACCGATGGTACCTCAAAGATTGCGTCATCGCGAGGCGCGAGAGTGATCAAGCCGGACAAGCTTGGTTATGGAAATGCATACCTTCGGGGCTTTGAGGAAGCGCGCGGTGACTGGATCGTGCTCATGGACGGAGATCTGACCTACAGCCCCGAAGAGATGGTAAAAATGCTCCCCTTGCTGGCAGATGGCTATGACCTGGTCATGGGGTCGCGACTGAAGGGAAAGATCATGCCGGGCGCAATGCCGCCCCTTCACCAATACATCGGAAATCCGTTGCTGACCGGGATTTTAAACAGGCTCTTTTCTGCAGGAATCTCGGACGCACACTGCGGCATGAGAGCGATCACCCGCGAAGCACTGCAAACGCTGAACCTCAAGTCCGGCGGGATGGAGTTTGCGTCTGAGATGGTGATCGAGGCTGCGTCCAAGAGACTCAAGATTGCCGAAGTTCCCATCACCTATCACCCCCGCAAGGGGGCCTCCAAGCTCAATTCCTTCACGGACGGCTGGAGACATCTGCGCTTTATGATGCTTTACCGCCCCGTTCCTTTTCTCCTCGTTCCCGGACTGCTGGCATTGGTCATGGGTTTGATACTGACGGCAGGAGTGTACTTGCAGGGGGAGTCGAGGATGCATTCCTTGACATTAGGCGGACTCCTGCTGGTCATCGGCTATCAGATGCTTTTGGCGGGCCTGCATTTTGGGGCCTTTGGAGCCGCCTATGGACTGTCCGGTTCAAAAACCATTGAGAAGATCATGAGCTATCATTCCCTGGAAAAGGAGCTGCTCTTAGGGATGGCGTTGCTCGTGGCAGGCATCATTTTTGGTGCGAGGATTCTCATGAGCTGGGAGGCCTCCGGCTTCGGAGCCCTGGATGCGGCCCAAAATGCCATGATGGCCATGATACTCTCGATCCTGGGAATTCAGACCATCTTCTCAGGGATGTTCATCAGCCTGCTTCTGCTGAATAGCGGATGGCAGGAGGATTAGGCTTTGCCGTCTGAGTCTGATCTGAAGATCGCCTACATTTATGACGCGGTTTACCCATGGGTGAAGGGAGGCGCGGAAAAGAGGATCTATGAACTGTCCACCAGGCTGGCCGGGCGGGGCCACGAGGTTCACTGCTACGGCATGAAGTGGTGGCCCGGCGATAAGGATATTGAGAAAGACGGAGTTCATCTTCACGGCATCTGTCCGGCCATGCCGCTCTACAAGAATGGCAAGCGATCCATCAGTCAGGCGACCTCCTTCGCGGGCCGGGTCTTATCAGCGGATGTTAATTGCGATGTGGTAGACTGCCAGAATTTTCCCTATTTCTCCTGCTTTTCGGCGAGGCTTCTTTCCGGCCTTCGGGGGCAAAAGCTCTTCATCACCTGGCATGAGGTTTGGGGAGACTACTGGTACGAATATCTGGGCAAAAAAGGATTCATGGGCCAAACGGTGGAGAAGCTCACCGCCCGTCTGACGCAAAGAAACATCGCAGTCTCGGAGAGGACCAAGAGAGACCTGATAAGACTTGGCGGAAACGCGGCCTTTGTTATTCCCAACGGCATCGACACAAAGAGAATAGAGAGAATACCGGCTTCACCAAGGGAATCGGATGTCGTCTTTGTAGGAAGGCTGGTGGAACACAAGAATGTGAACCTCCTGATAGAAGCGATAGATATCTGCAAAAAATTTGTTCCCGACATCAAAGCCGTGATAATCGGCGACGGCCCGGAAGCGGCGCGGCAAAAGCAGATCTGCCGTGATTTGGGGCTGGAGAAAAATATACAGTTTTATGGATTTATCGAGGATTATGATGACGCTCTAGCGCTCATGAAATCATCTCGCGTCTTTGCCTCGCCGTCAGTTCGAGAAGGCTTCGGCATGGCGGCCCTGGAGGCCAATGCCTGTGGGCTGCCAGTGGTGACTGTGGACCACAAGATGAATGCCGTCTCGGATCTGGTTACGGAAGAGACGGGAGCGGTCTGTGCGCCTGAATCTGAGGCCCTGGCAAAGGCGATCTTGGAGACGCTGGAAAAGAGCGAAGGGATGCGGGAGAGATGCAGGATTTTGGCTGCGAGATATGATTGGGAGAAGATCTGCGACCAGGCGGAGAGGGCTTATCGGTCGGGATGATACGGCGATCAAGATGTGTATAAATTTGAATTGAATCTGAACGAATTTCGTGACAATGCTTGACCAAATTAAACGAGTTATTGGTATCGATTTATAGCGTTTCAAATTCGGGATTTATACATAAATCAGGTTTAACCTGAAGATCTCAACCAGACCTAGACAAATTCAGCTAGACTTTAACCAATACTTTCATAACTTTGCCAAGCACATTACGATTATGAGGTGGCGGAAAACAATGAGAAAAATGATCGCTTTATCGTTATTTCTTCTAACTGCAATCCTAATCCTATCAAGCACAGTATCTTCCCAAAGTTTGGATAGTTGCCCGGTCCAGTGGGTTTCAGCCTCTTACGGCGGCATTCCCTACGGAGCAGTAGTTTGCGGACACGAATCAGACGGCACTCCACTCTATCTGGCAAGAGCATATTACAACGGCGGTCTGCATCCGGGAAAGGTGCGATCGGAATTCGGCAGCGCAAATATCGCTTATGGCGACGATGAAGTAAAGGTCAATCCCTACGACGTCTACTGTGGCGGCGGAATGTGGGTCGCAGCTTCCGGCGGTGCCGTCCCGGCGGGCGCTGTGATCTGCGGATATGACACGAACGGTGAGCCGCTTTACGCTGCGAGGGCGTATTATGCAGGCGGCCTGCAGATAGGAAAAGTGCGCCCGGCCTTTGGAGGCGCGGACATTACCTACGGCGGCTATGAGTACACGGTCAACAGCTACGAGGTCCTCTGCTGCGCCTGGGACGGTCCGGCCTATCCATCGCGCCCCACGATGCGTGTCGGGTAGCTGGTTGAATTTTACAGCTTTAGCCTTTCCAGCAGCTCGCAGGATTTGCACAGATCCTTGACGCACGGCTCGCCGCATTTTCCGCAGACGCCAAGGTCGATCTGTGCCCATCTGCCCTTCTTTTTGGCAATCTCTGCGATCTTCTCG
>RPOO01000197.1 GCA_003857025.1 Methanothrix sp. | reverse complement strand
TGGAGAACGACTAATTGATCCATGCAGTATAAGATAACTTATATCTTTATATAGTTTTTGAATAGGAATAATTTTCGGAGTTCTATGTTAGGCTTATTGCAGTTGATTGAAAGAGCAATATCGAATATATTAGAGCTATATTTTGAATATCTAACTATGAATAATTAGGATAGTAATGATGATCATCCCATTATTGCCGGCTCATTTTTAGAATTTTTGAGATTTTCAAGCTGCGATATTTTCTATTTTCCACATTTCAATTCCTGCATTCGTTTCTGCATATTTTTGCATTCGTTTCTGCATATTCTTGCATTCGTTTCTGCATATTCTTGCATTCGTTTCTGCATTTTTGTTCTTGCATCTTCATTTCCATATTCCAGATTTTCATTTTTCTCTGCAAGATAACCTAAATCAGGTTCTGGCATTCGATAGAATCAGACTTGGCTCAGCATCCCGATTCACGCCTGAGCCGATTCGTGGACTGCAGCCATCACGAAGCCTTTTATATCTTGGCCGTTGAGCATTTTTGGGAGATTCACCAGAGATGGAGTTCACCGCACAGGAAAAATACGAGTTCAAGCGTCTTCTCGACGACTTGAGGAGCAAGACGGGCAGGGGCACGGAGCTGATATCCCTTTACATTCCTCCCGACAAGCAGATCTCTGATGTCACCGCTCAGCTGCGTGAAGAGTACGGACAGGCAGCCAACATCAAGTCCAGAGTCACCAGGCTTAGCGTGCAGGGCGCTCTTGAGTCGGCCATGTCCCGGTTGAAATTAATCCCCAAGCCGCCGGCCAACGGCGTGGTAATCTTCATCGGCAACGTCGATGCAGGTGCCAACAGGACCGAATTGTACAGCACGGCCATGGAGCCGCCTGATCCGATTATCACTTACAGGTATCACTGCGATTCCCAATTTCTGCTGGGGCCCTTAGAGGAGATGCTGGCCGACAAGAAGACCTTCGGGCTCATCGTCCTGGACCGGCGCGAAGCTGCCATCGGCGTCTTGAGAGGCAAATACGTCGAGCCGCTCAAGCACCTCACGTCTACCGTGCCCGGCAAACAGAGGAAGGGCGGCCAGTCCAGCCACAGGTTCCAGCAGCTTCGCTTGATTGCTATTCACGATTTCTATGGCCGCATCGGGGAGTCGGCCAATGATGCATTCCTCCCCATCGATGCCAAAGACCTGCAGGGCATCCTCATCGGCGGGCCTTCGCCCACGAAAGAGGAATTCATGGAAGGCGGCTTCCTGCACCATGAATTGCAGCGCAAGGTTCTCGGGGCTCTGGATGTCTCATACACGGACGAGTCGGGGCTTTACGAGCTGGTGGATGCGGCTCAGGAGCAGCTGCAGGATCTGGAAGTGACCCATGACAAGATTGTCATGCGCCGGTTCATGAAGGAGCTGGTTAGCGACAAGGGGCTCGCGGCCTACGGCGAGGCGGAGGTTCGCCACAACCTGGAACTTGGCTCGGTTGAGGTTTTGCTTCTCTCCGAGGATCTGCGCAGGACCCGGTCCAAGATCGTCTGCAGCAATCGCAGCTGCGACTTCACGGACAGCCAGACCCGTTCCGGCGCGGCTGCAGTCTTGGGAAATTGCCCCAAATGCGGCAGCCCGCTCTCCGTGGCAGAGGAAGAGGATCTGGTGTCCGATCTCTCCAAGCTGGCTGATGGGTGCGGAGCCGAGGTCAAGATCATCTCATCGGAGTTTGAGGAAGGGCAGCAGCTTTACAAGGCATTTGGAGGAATCGCTGCCATTCTCAGGTACAAGACCAGTCACATTTAGAGGCGATGAGAACGATCGAGGTATCAGTGTACACCGCTGTCCGGCCCACGGAGCGTGTGGAGAAGGTAGTTTGTGCCATCGAGAAGATCTTTCCCGGCCTGATCATGGATATTCGTACCGACCGCATCGACGCCTATGACGGCCCGACATCTCTGCAAACTTTTCATGAGCTGTTGAGGAGACAGCAAATACTGGATTCGGCTCGATCCGTCATGCTGAGAGGTCAAGTAGGGGATGTCTTCCAGTTCCAACTCAACAAGCAAGCAGCGTTCATGGGAATTGTGAGCTTTCCGCCCGAGGAGGAGCCGCTCGGTTCCTTGCACGTGCAGATCACCGGCGGCGAGCGCGTGATCGACTGGCTCGCCCCACAGACCGAAAACGGCGTGCCCATCTGCGAGATCGAGCTGGAAGAGCTTCAAGGAGAAAAAGCAAAAGAGGCCGCGGGAGAAAAACAAGCTGCGGGAGAGGAGAAAAATGTGCTTTAGCTTCTCCTCAAGCAAACTTGTAGACCGGCCCTTCGATTGGGCGTATCAATTAGAGGATCTCGGCTACAGCGGCTGGGAAATTGTGCATGAAGGCCGCCAGAGGCTCACGCCCGAAAATCTTGCCGAGGCCAGGAACATCGTCGAGACAACCCACCTCACCATCACCGTTCATCTGCCTTACTCGGACCTGAATCTGGCATCCGTGAACCAGCCCATCTGGGAAGAAACGGTTCTCCAGATGAAGAACTGCCTGGATCTTGCCAGCGATTTCGCCCGGCTGGCGGTGGTCCATCCCGGACACTTCTCGCCCCTGGGAATGCAACTGCCCGACGCCGCCTGGTCCCAGGCGATCCTGGGAATCCAGCAGGTCTCGGATCACGCTGCAGAGCTGGATATGAGAGTAGCTGTGGAGAACATGGTGAATATGCCCGCCATCTTAGGCCGCAGGCCGGAGGAGATCGCAGGCATCATTGAGACCGTCGACCGGGAGAACGTCGGCTTCATCTTCGATGTGGGGCATGCCAACACCAACGGCAATGTGGAGGATTTCCTGAAGCTCAAAGACCAGGTTGTTCACATGCACGTTCACGACAACCACGGCGAGAGGGACGAGCATCTGCCGGTGGGAAACGGCACTGTGCCCTGGAAGAAGGTGGCTCAGGCAATGAAAAATTATAAGGGCCGCATCGTCACAGAAGCCCGCTCACTGGAAGAAGGGCAGAGGTCGATAAATCGCCTCAAAAAATTGATGAACATTGAATGATGAGCATGGAATAAAGAAAATGGAATAATGCTCTGATTCGTAAATCCGATACTGCTAATTTACCAATTCCTAACCACTATGTCAACCTTCGATGAACTATCCAAGGGCATGCTTGCGAGCTTCGAGCGCAAAGATCGGGCTCGGGAAGATGCCTATCGCCTTTCCAGGGAAACGATTCGAAACTGCTCCTCGTCCATCCGCTGCGTGCATCGCAATGATTTAACCGGGGCGGAGAGGTACATGAGCGAAGCGGCATTGGGCTTGAAGAAGATTCAGGAAGCCTTGCGGGATCACCAGGACATACGCTTTGCCGGATTCGTGGACGGAGCGGAGCAGGAGTACGCGGAGGCAAGAAGCGTCCACTCCATTGTCTCTAGCCACCGGATCCTGACGCCGGACGAGATCGGCGTTGAACTGGTGAATTATCTGGGGGGCCTGGGCGACACCACGGGAGAGCTGCGCCGCCACATCCTGGACCTGATTCGCAGCGGCAGGGCGACGGAGGGCGAGTATTTCCTGGGAGTGATGGAGGAGATTTATTACCTGCTCATGCTCTTCGACTATCCTGATGCCATCACCAGGGGACTGCGCCGCAAGAGCGACCTGGCCCGGTCCATGCTGGAGAGGACGCGAGGCGACCTCACCAACGCTCTCGGTTTGGCCAAGATGGAATCATCGCTTGAGAATTATAAATAAAAATTATTGGCAAGTTATGGCCAATAATTAGTGCATTGTGAATGAATAGTGGACCGTGAATGATAATTTTGAATCAGTGGCAAATTTGAGAATTTGTGGAGTGCAAAGAGCATGAAATTTGATCCAAGCCAGATCAGAGAGGCTGCCAAGGAGGATTTCGACAAGACCTGGCAGCAGGGACGGGAGTATCTGGGCAAGCCCACAATTAACGCAAGATATCCAAGAAATACCTATTCTTTCGGGACGGCGCACCCTATTTTCGACACCATCCAGAAGCTCCGGGAGGCGTACCTGCGATTGGGCTTCTCCGAGGCCATGAACCCAGTGATGGTTGAGGCCCAGGATGTCTACCGGCAGTTCGGATCGGAGGCTCTGGCCGTGCTGGACAGGTGCTTTTACCTGGCCGGTCTGCCCAGACCCGATATCGGCATTTCCGATGAGAGGATCGCCCAGATCAATGCCCTGCTGGGGCGCGATCTCTCGGCAGACGAGGTAGAGGCCGTGCGCCAGATCCTGCACGGCTACAAAAAGGGCAAGGTGGAGGGCGACGATCTGGTGGCGGAGATTGCCAAAGCAGTGGGTGCCCACGACGCTTTGATCTCCACGGTTCTGGAGAAGGTCTTTCCGGAGTTCCGGGAGCTGAAGGCCGAGGCCACCACGCGCACCCTGCGCAGCCACATGACCTCCGGCTGGTTCCTGTCGCTCTCCAACCTGCATTACCGTCAGAAGCTTCCCGTCAAGCTCTTTTCCGTGGACCGCTGCTTCCGCCGGGAGCAGGCGGAGGATGCAGCGCGGCTGATGAGCTACTACTCGGCAAGCTGCGTGATCATGGACGAAGAGGTCTCCGTCGAGACGGGAAAGGCCATCGCCGACGGACTGCTCAGCCAGTTCGGCTTCCAGAAGTTCCAGTTCCGGCCTGACGACAAAAGGAGCAAGTACTACACGCCGGGCACGCAAATCGAGGTTTACGCTTACCATCCGGGCCTGGCCGGCTCGGATACCAAGTACAAGAGCGGCTGGGTGGAGGTGGCAACCTTCGGTATCTATTCGCCCACTGCTCTCTCGCAGTACGACATCCCCTATCCTGTCATGAATCTGGGCCTGGGAGTGGAGAGGATCGCCATGATCCTGCACAACTCTCAGGACATGAGGGCACTGTCCTACCCGCAGTTCCAGACGGAGTGGCAGCTAACGGCTCGGGAGATGTCGCAGATGATCAGCGTCGATAAGACACCGTCCACGCCCGCCGGACAGGCCATGGCTGAGGCGATCGTTCAGATCTGCATCGAGCACGGCGATACTGTCTCCCCATGCGAATTCCTGGCCTGGGAGGGCGAGCTGTTCGGGCGCACCGTCAAGGTTTCAGTGGTCGAGCCCGAGGAGAACACGAAGCTCTGCGGCCCTGCGGCCATGAATGAGATCGTGGTGCACAAGCAGAACATCATGGGCATCCCGCACACATCTCGCTGGGAAGAGGCTTTCTCGGAGGGCGTGACCACGGGCATCAGGTACATCGACGCGTTTGCCCAGGGTGCAGCTTACGAGGCAGAGGTCGCAAGCATGGCCGGGAAAGAGTCAGAGACCCGCGCCCGGATCATCCGCAGCCCCGGCGACATCAACGTAAAGATTCATCCGGCCCTGGAGAGGTACATCACCAGCTACAAGCACAAGATGGACCTGCGCGGGCCGATGTTCACCACGGTAAAGAGCCAGATCGTTGGCTGAAGTTGGAGCGAAGGGATTCGAGGATTCATGAAAGACGCTTCTGCTAATGCAAATGCCAAGAGGCTGGCCGGAGAGGCGGCGGCTGATCTGGTGAAGAGCGGAATGGTGGTGGGCCTTGGCACCGGCTCCACCGTGGCCTGGACGATTAAGCGGCTGGGAGTGAGGGTCAAAGAGGAAGGTCTGCAATTCTTAGGCGTTCCCACCTCTTTTCAGGCGGAGAACCTGGCCATCGCCTCAGGAATTACGCTCACCACGCTGAACGTGCATCCGATTTTGGATCTGGCCATCGACGGAGCCGACCAGGTGGACCGAAGCATGTTTGTCATCAAGGGCGGCGGGGCGGCGCACACGCGTGAGAAGGTGGTCGCCTGCTCGGCCCAGCGGTTCGTGATTGTGGCCGACGAGAGCAAGTACGTGGAAAAGCTCACCTGGCCTGTGCCTGTGGAGGTGCTGCCCTTTGCGGCGAAGCTCGTGGAGCGGCGGCTGCGGGAGCTGGGCGGCGTCCCGGTGCTACGTCTTGGCAAGATGAAGGACGGGCCGGTGATCACGGACAACGGGAACTTCG
>RPOO01000196.1 GCA_003857025.1 Methanothrix sp. | reverse complement strand
ATTAAATTCCGCTTTGCCATTGAGGCGAGCGGCGCTCAAATGATTATTGAGATTGTGCACAATTTATAACATGCCTTTATAATATGCTTAACCGCTTTTAATTAATTGATGGCCGACAGAACCATAATCATCCGCATCAGCTCATAAGATTGTTATACGCATGCATTATGTACTTGCCATATAATATCCAGATAAGCACAAAGATTCCAAAAATAATGTAGAGGTTGGTGATGTACACCAACCACTGAAGAAGACGCATCTTCTTCTCGGGCGTCCCATACCAGTCTTCCGCTTTTCGCTCAAACCAGTTGGACGTCATTTTGGCTCAAGCAGAAGCCTTGGCAGTCGCTTCTGCAGCTATGGCTGCTTGCTTCTTGGCTTCTTCTGCTGCGGCTTTCCTCTCGGACTTGCCCTTCAGCATCTTCATCTTGACCAGGTTGTCCCTTTCCATCTCCTCCAAGGCCATGCTGATGAACTTGATAGTGTCCTTGACATCAGGAATCACCTTGAACTCCAGAGCATTGACACGCCTCTTAGTGCTGTCGATATCCTCGACGAGCCTTATCATGGCGGTCTCTACCTCTGCAGCTAGGATGATCTTATCAAGCAGCTTTTCATAGGCATCAGCCACTTCATCAATGGCCGCACTGGTCCCGATGATGCCGTAGCCTCGCTCGAACATCTTCTTTTGCACGGCCTCTGCCGCGATCTTGGGAACCACTACGCCCATGATATTCCTGGATTCAAGCTGGATCACTGGCTCCTTTTGCAGGGAATAGGCCACGCTGCTGATGGCAACTGTGCCCTCCACAGCCATAGCCATTTGAAGCCTCTGCTCGGCTATGAGCAGAGCTTCAACCAGCTCCTTCCTGACAGTCTTGGCCTTGTTTAGCACCTCGAAGAACTCAATCATGAGGCCGTCACGCTTCATTTTGAGGAGCGAGTGACCAGTCTTTGCGACCTTCATCCTTCTCTTAAGGGCGATCAGCACTGCCCTGGTCGGTTTTGTTCCTCGAATTACGGCCATGTTATCACTTCTTTGCGGTGCTTGCGTACTTCGGATGGTAAGCCTTGATGTATTTATCGTCAATCCTGGTGAGCATAGCTTCAGGCAGATCAGCCAAGAGATCCCATCCGATCTGGAGGGTCTCGAAGATAGACCTGTCCTCATCTCTGCCCTGGTTGACGAATCTCTTCTCGAACTTATCGGCGAACTCCAGGACCAACTTATCGCGTTCGGAGAGAGCCTCCTTACCGACGATGGCCGCGAGACCGCGCAGATCGTTGCCCTCTGCATAGTAAGCATAGAGCTGATCCGATACTGCCCTGTGATCCTCGCGAGTGTGACCCTTGCCGATTCCAGAGTTCATCAGACGGGAAAGGCTGGGTCTGATGTCGACGGGCGGATAGATGCCCTTTCTGTGCAGCTCTCTGGAAATGAGGATCTGGCCCTCGGTGATGTACCCGGACAGATCCGGGATGGGATGAGTGATGTCGTCACCGGGCATGGTAAGGATGGGGAACTGAGTGATGGAGCCCTTTCTGCCCTTGATGATTCCAGCCCTCTCGTACTGAATGGCCAGGTCTGTGTACATGTATCCTGGGTAGCCGCGGCGTCCGGGAACTTCTTCACGAGCAGCGCCCATCTGTCTGAGAGACTCGCAGTAGTTGGTCATGTCCGTGTAGATGATGAGCACGTGCATGTCCAGATCGAAGGCAAGATACTCAGCGGTGGTCAGGCCCAGCCTGGGTGTCAGAATTCTCTCTACTGCCGGGTCATCGGCCAGGTTGAGGAACACCACTGCCCTCTCTAGGGCACCTGTTCTCTCGAAATCAGCCAGGAAGTGCTGAGCCTCTTCGTTGGTGATGCCCATGGCGCAGAAGATAACTGCGAACGGCTCGGATTCACCCAGCGCCTTGGCTTGCCTTGCGATCTGCAATGCAAGGTCGTTGTGGGGCAGACCTGCACCTGAGAAAATGGGCAGCTTCTGGCCGCGCACCAGTGTGTTAGTTCCGTCAATTGTGGATATGCCGGTCTGGATGAAAGAGCGTGGCTTCTCACGGGAAGCCGGATTGATGGCAGCTCCGGCGATATCTCTCAATACCTCGGGAACAATCTCCGGCCCGCCGTCTCTGGGCTTTCCGGATCCGGATAGAACGCGTCCTACGATGCCTGGAGATAGTGGCATCTTGATGACGTCTCCGGTGAAGCTGACTGCGCTATCCTTGGATAGACCGCCGGTTCCCTCGAATACCTGGATAACCACGATCTCATCCGAGGAATCCAGCACCTGTCCCCTCTTCAGATCTCCGCCAGTTCTGATCTCGACGAGCTCCATGTAGCCAACTGGCTCGGTCTTC
The DNA here is from genome assembly GCA_003857025.1 of Methanothrix sp. Lineage (GTDB taxonomy): Archaea > Halobacteriota > Methanosarcinia > Methanotrichales > Methanotrichaceae > Methanothrix. The sequence continues at coordinate 3,668 of RPOO01000196.1, read as the reverse complement.
TCTACGAAGATGAGTGGTCCGGAGATCTCAGTAATAGTCTTGTATTCCTTGGTCATTTTGAACCCTCCTCACTTCAGCGCCTTGAACTCGGCTTCCATCTGAGCCATAACCTTTGCCAGGATTGGTTCATACTCGGCTTCCAGCCTCACCTTGGCCAGAGCATCCTTGGATGGAACGGATGTAATCGCCGACACAGGTATGCCCCTCTGGACTGCATCGAAGGCAAGATCCCTGTACTTAAGAATAGCTTCCAGGAGGTCGAACTGCTTCTTGTATGGAGAGAACGTGTCCACCGGGTGGAATGCGCTCTGTGCTAACCAGAAGTTGATGATCATCCTGGCGACTTCCAGTGTAACCTGCTGATCCTCAGGCAGGGCATCGGAACCTACAAGCATCACGATTTCTTCCAGCTCGGCATTCTCCTGCAGTATGGCCATGGCGCGTCTCTTGTTCTTGTTCCAGTTCGGGCTGACATTCTCCACGAACCAGGGTTCCAGGATCTGGTCGTATAGGGAGTAGGAATCAAGCCAGTTGATGGACGGGAAGTGCCTGCGCTGTGTCAGCTTGGAGTCCAGTGCCCAGAATACCTTGACCATTCTCAATGTGTTCTGAGTGACGGGCTCCGTGAAGTCTCCGCCGGCCGGGGACACAGCACCAACGATGCTGACTGAACCCTGACCGCCGTTGAGAACCTCGGCACGTCCGGCACGCTCGTAGAAGTCGGCAAGTCTGGCACCAAGGTATGCTGGATAACCTTCCTCACCAGGCATCTCTTCTAGACGGGAGCCCATCTCTCTCATGGCCTCTGCCCATCGAGAAGTGGAGTCTGCAGTCATCAGGCAATCGTAGCCCATATCTCTGTAGTACTCTGCCGTGGTCATTCCGGTGTAAATGGATGCCTCACGAGCAGCCACAGGCATGTTGGAGGTATTGGCGTATACGATGGACCTCTCCATGAGGGGCCTGCCTGTTCTGGGATCCTGCAGCTCTGGGAACTCATGCAGCAGATCGGCCATCTCATTGCCGCGCTCGCCGCATCCCACATAAATCACAATGTCGACATCTGCCCACTTGGACAGGGTCTGCTGCATAACCGTCTTTCCGGTTCCGAATCCGCCGGGAATGGCTGCAGTTCCGCCCTTGGCCAGGGAGAAGAATCCGTCTACTACCCTCTGTCCTGTTCTGAGCGGGATGGTTGGTGCCAGCTTCTCTGTCACGGGCCGAGCCTGTCTTACAGGCCACTTGTGAACCATGGTGAGCTTGGTTCCGTCTTCCAGAACAGCGACGGTCTCATCGACGTTGAAGTTACCGGAATAGATCTCCTTGATGGCGCCGCCCTTCATCTTGGGTGGGACCATGATCTTATGCTTGATGAGCAACTGCTCCTGAACTTCACCAATGGCCTGGCCGGGCTTGACTACATCTCCCTTTTTCACAACGGGCTTGAACTCCCACTTCTTCTTGTGATCGATGCCGTCGACGAATAAGCCTCGGCTGATGAAATCTCCCGACATCTCTGCCAGCTTTGGCAGTGGTCTTTGGATACCGTCGTAAATCTGGGTCAGAATGCCTGGACCGAGCTGTGCGACCAGGGGTGCACCAGTTTCCTTGACGGGCTCGCCGGGCCGCACGCCGCCCGTATCCTCGTATACCTGAATAATATGTTTATTGCCGGAAATGCCGATGACCTCGCTCATCAGGCCTTCCTCGCCGACCAGGACCAGGTCGTACATGGAAGCCTTCAGGCCCGTGGCCTGAACCAGTGGTCCGGCGACTCGCTTTACTTTACCTACTTCCATAAATCAACACCTATTGCCCTTTTAATCTTCTCTCTCATCTCTGTGCTTTGCTCGGTTCCGATATTAATAACGGTAGGCTTGATAGACTCGGAGAGCTGCTCTTGAAGCCTTTTGGGCAGCGTATTGTAATCCGATTGCCTCAACACCAGAATTCCCACATTGGAATCAGCCATGACCGTGCCGATCTTTGCAACCAATTCCTCTTCGGTATTGGCCGCATAAGATTTCTTAACGCCTGCTAAATTGAACCCGAGGACGCTCTCGCTTCCACCTACAAAAGCAATCTCCATTTTAAGCCACCACCACTTGCTCCTCTATGAGTTCTGCAGGAAGTTTGGCCTCTTTTCCTCGCACGATCTTCCTGATGTTTGAAACTTCAGTCTCTTTGCTCACCATATAACCGAGCACCGGCAAGATAGATAACGGATGATAGTTGGAAAGAGCCCATGCATATCGGATGAGATATGCCCTCAATCTAGCCTCGATTCTGCTGATTGCATCGATATCAGCTGTGGCGATATCGGAGATCGAGGACCAGAACGGATATCCTTCCAGTCCGCGCAGGAATTCGCCGAAAGGCTGACCCGCCATGCGGCTCAGCTCATCGTACAACTTTCCTCCGGGGATGAGGTTATCTTGTATAACGGCTGCATCGATACCTGCTTTGTTCATCCTGAAGAGCGTAATCAGATTTTTGATATCGATCTCTCTGCGGACATACTTTAAGAGCAGGCCACCGCCCACGGACAGAGTGCCGCCAACGGCACGCTCCATTCTGAAATAATAGAGCTTGTCCAGAGCGTTCTCGAGCGATGCCAGGTTATTGCCGTCGTATTGCGCCAATGCGCTGGCATAATCCGTTCCATCAAAGGCCGAGATGATATCCTGAATAGTCTCCTTCTTGGAGAGTTCTTCGAGGTATTCTGCGGATAGCTCGCCCGCAGGAACGAGGTATTTTACAATCTCCTCGTCGCTAACCCGTGAGAACTTGCCACGCAGGAGGGTCTTGATGTTCCAGACATCCCACCGCCTCAGGTACTCCAGAATCAGGAAAGATGGCTCGTCAATAGAGACTTCGGCCAGCTTCCTGAATGTCTTTGCCAGATTGGCAAAAGTGGCGTGCTCAATCAGCTCCACTCCGGAGTAGTCCTTGGAAAGCGCATCGATCTCATCCTTATACTGGGTCTCTTCCAGGTATCGGGCGATCTCTGACATATCCATGCTCATCATCCTGGCGTACATTTCCGCCGGGACGAGCTTGGTCTTCATCGCCCGGACTCTGCCCGTGATGTAAGCGTACTTCACCGGTTTTCCGAACTTCGGCAAACGTAGTACAGGCATCGTCCTCACCCGAATAAGATCCTGGAAACCTCTTTCATGCGGTTATTAAAGACCTCACGCGCAAGAGTTTCGTAGGTTAAATCGTAACGTAGAGCTCCATCTTTGCTCTCGACCACAACGCCGCCGATGATGTCCAGGTTCCCGCCGTAATTAGGGGCGAGAGAGGATACGAAGGCTTCGTCCCTCTTATTGGAGTAGACCTTCATATCCTTGAGGTCGAATGGCTCGAGCGACTTCTTGAGCAGAGCCTCGTTTTCCTTCTTAGGAAGGTTCCGAATCTTCTCCAGAACCTTGGCTCGTACCTGCTCTGTGAGATCTTTGTGTACGTTCAGCTCTGACCTCTTGACTTCGAGGTTAGCGCTGGAGATCTCTCTGCGCTCGATAGCCTCTGTGACGTGTCCAACCTCCACTTCCTTTCTGGACTTTATCTCTGCGGCACGTTCCCTAGCTTCATTGAGTATCCTTGCAACCTCTTGGTCCGCTTCACTGTTGATTTGAGCGACCTTATCCTTGCTTGTTGCCAGGACT
>RPOO01000195.1 GCA_003857025.1 Methanothrix sp. | reverse complement strand
GGCAAAACCATGGACATCGAATTGAATCTTGAAGTTCCCTGGCCATGTCACGGCACAATAATCAAGGCCAAGCTGGCTCGATCTGCATAAATTGCAGATCAAAGTCAGCAAATCGAAGCTGCAAATCAATCATAGAAAAAATCGTTCTCTTATTTTTTAGTCATACCTCTGATCTTGTCCCAGCCCGTTCCCCCCGCGCGCAGGGAACTATCCAGCACCACATCGATGAAGCCGATGAGGACATGAGCATAAGCGGCATAAAAGTCGCGGGCAAAGAGCATAGCCTCCTCCAAATCCTGGAAGTGGCGCACCTCGATCTCTTCTCCGCTCTGGGATTTCACAGAGCTGATGCTGCTGTCTGCCACGAAGCTGGAAAAGCCGCATGATGCCTTGGCCGGCTGGAGGGCATCGATGTTCACGGGCACGCCGCCATCGCATTCGTAGACATGGCGGATCTGCTCCTCTCGGGTCAGAGCGCCCTCGGACTTTGCCTCTTCCAGCAACTCCTCGTCCATGCACTCCGGCTGAGGAATGAGATAGGCGTCAATCACGTAGGGAAAACTCTCCTCGCCGCTCTTGCCGCTTTGGCCCAGGTCCACGGCTTCCAGGACGAGGCCCAGCTTCACCGGCTTGCCGTGACCAAAGCTGCACTGCCACTGCTCATTTTCTACATAAAGAATGCTGTCGCTGAGGTCTTTGACGGTCTGCATCATATCTAATATTGGAATTATTACTTCATAAGGGTTTTCTATTAGTAATATTCTATTATGTTGTTTGTGCACAGCTCATTTCGGTCTGATGAGTAGAATGTCTGAGGAGTATCATAAAATACTTGCAAAATGAAATACCTGCAAATACGATAGCGTGTACTTCAGACCGATTTATGGGAGGTTTTGGGAATGGACTATGCAGATTGCGCCAAGTTCGCCAACGAGAACCCCGTCAGCTACATCGCCACGACGGAAGGCGACCAGCCGAGAGTGAGAGCCTTTTTAATGTGGTTTGCCGATGAGAGCGGCTTTTACTATCACACAGGAGAGCCGAAGAACGTCTGCAAGCAACTACACAAAAACCCAAAAATTGAGGTCTGCTTCTTCAATCCAAAAGGCGACATCATGTCCAAGAATATGATGCGCGTGGCAGGCATTGTGGAGTTTTTGGACCGGCCCGATCTTCGCGCCAGGCTTCTGGAGGAGCGGCCTTTCCTCAAGGCAGTGGTCAGCGGCCCGGAAGACAAGAAGCTGGCTATTTTCAGGATCGCCCACGGCGAGGCCTGGTTTTGGAGCATGGCGGAGAATATGAACGAGGCTGAGATTCCGAGGGTCAAATTCTGAGCCAGATATAAGAGCAAAACAGAGAGCAAAGCATAGTGCAAGATAGTTCAAGATAGTTCAAAACCTAGAGCAAGACATGAAGATTTCCCTGATCCTCGCCCATCCCCATGCCGGTAGCTTCAACCATGCCATCGCTAGTGCAGCATGTTCGGCGTTGCGGCAAAACGGTCACCAGGTCGCATTTCATGACCTCCACAAAGAATTTTTTGACCCGATCCTCCTTGCAGAGGAGATTCCAAAAGGGGCGCTCCTTGATCCCGTAATCCAGGAGCACTGTCACGAGATCGCTCTAGCCGATGGGATAATAGTAGTCCATCCTAACTGGTGGGGGATGCCTCCCGCCATCCTTGCGGGCTGGGTAGACAGGGTCATCCGGCCAGGGGTGGCCTATGAGTTCCTGGAAGGCGATGATGGAGAAGGCGTGCCCCGCGGGCGGCTTCAGGCCAGAACGGCCATTGTCTTCAATACCGCCAATACCTTTCCAGAGCGGGAGCAAACCACTTTTGGTGATCCGCTGCAGACGATCTGGAAGAACTGCATATTCGGCCTGTGCGGTGTCACGCAATTTCATAGGAAAACGTTCTCAGTAGTAGTAACCAGCACACCGGAAGTGAGAGCGGCCTGGCTTGATGAGGTTCGAATGACTGTGGACAGACATTTTCCCAAAGAGGGCACGACATAGGAGACACGACATGCAAATCCTGGCACTGAACGGCAACCCTAGAAAACAGGGCAACACCGATATCCTCATTGATGAAATCCTGCGCGGCGCATCATCAAATGGCCATCAGACAGAGAAGCTCCGCCTCTACGACTACGAGATTCAGCCCTGCCTCGACTGCCGCCGCTGCAAGCAGAGCGAGACGGGCTATAACTGCGCCCTAAAAGACGGGATGCATGAAATTTACCCGAAGTTGGAAGCGGCAGACGTCATCGTCTTCGGAACGCCCATCTACTGGTACGGCCCCACGGCAAAGATGAAGCTGCTAGTCGACAGGCTGCGGCCTTTCATCGCCAGCAGGAAGCTGGAAGGGAAAACGGGAATGCTGGTCGTGCCCTCGGAGGAAGGATCGGATTGCTGCGCCCCGCTCCTGGAAATGTTTCGCATGTCTTTCAAGTACCTGGGAATGAAGACGGGAGAGAGCATCCTGGCCAAAGCCTACGAGCGGGGAGAGATCCGGCAGAGCCCCGGCGAGCTGGAGAGAGCCTGCAAATTGGGGGCGTCTTTGGAACCTTGATTGAGCCACGAAGATTAGACCGCGAGGTCAAGACAACGGGGACTAGACAACCAGGACAAATCCGTAGTCTTTCATACCCAAAGCCCTGCCGAGAATAGTCTCCAAGGTACTGCGCATCTTCTTGCTTCGGGCGGGATCGGCGAAGATCTCGGGATGGTGAAAGAAGTAGACCATCGAAGCTAAAAGAAACTCCACTGCTTCTGTCGGATGCTGGACATCGAATCTTCCCTCTGCGACGCCCTGCGACACAACCTCGGCCATGAGAGGAACAAGCCTCTCGATGAGGTGCCGCTCCATCTTTTCATGCATCACGGCGTTGCTCTCTTTGTGAAGATAGTCCATGATCTCCTTTCGAGAAGAGCTGATGCCGATGATGCTGTTAACGATGGCGTTGATCTTGGCGGCGGGATCGAGATTTGGGTCCTCTGTGATCTTTCGCACGTCGTCCTCAAGGGCCGCCATATCTTTTTCAATGATGGCTTCCAGGATCTCTTCTTTGCTGGGAAAATAGTAGTAAAAGGTGCCCTGGGCCACGCCCACTTCCTGGACTATGTCGCTAACGGCTGTCGCTTCGTAGCCTCTTTCCATGAAAAGCCGCTCCGCTGCATCAATCAGCTCTTGCCGGCGCTCTTCCGGATCTTTCGTAACTCTCTCTCTTGCCATGCGCTTCAATATCTTGTGCCTCGGATCGACTGACGATCAGTCATAAATTCCAGTATAAGAACTTTCTTTTCGAATTCCCTGCATTTGAATTCGTCTTTTTTATGTTCTCGCATTTGCTCTCACGATATTTCCTTCTCTAATTCATCTCTTCAAATCCTATAAGTTCATATCTCTCAGTCCCTGTAAATCATCCATTTATTGAGGTACATGAAAGGTATATCGATAACTGCCACCAGCCATTTGGTGACCAGCATTCCCAGGATCAAAGGAACGATCGGCATGGTCCCGTAAAAGGCCAGGGTGACGAACAGGACCGAGTCCACGGCCATAGAGGGAATGGAACTCAGGGCGTTCCTGGCCCAGAGGTGCTTTCCGCCGGTCCTGGCCTTGAACCAGGTGTAGATGAAAGCATCCACGTTCTCGCTGACGAGGAATGCCGCCAAGGAGGCCAGAACGATTCTGGGTACCTGGCCGAGCACCGACTCCAGAGCCGCCTGGCCGGTGTAAAAGGGCGCGGGAGGCAATGTCAGGACCAGCCAGGAGAAGAACGAGATGAACACCTGGCAGGCAAAGGCGATGATGATCATTCTCTGCGTCTCATGCAGACCGAACTTTTCGTTGACGATATCGGTCAAGAGGAAAGTGACGGAGAATATGAGAACTACGGCGGGTGCGTAGAGCTGGGCAAAACCAAGGTCGAAGGTCACCGTCTTCGTGGCGGCCAGGTTGGCGAAGATGCCGAAGGCCACATAGATGCCGATGAGCCCGTCCGCTCTGGCATATTTGCGGGCGTACCAGGAGCCGAAGAGGGTGAAGGCGCTTATTAATACAATCCACAGAAGGATCTCAATCATCTGCTCAAGTATCCGAGACCCTGGGCTTTAAATCTTTTCAAGCCTCGACAAAGCCGTTCTTCCGCAAAGCGGCCAGGCTCTCCAGGACGCCCGCCTCGGTCTTCTGCTCCAGCGCCGCAGAAATTCCTCTCTCCTCGATGGCTCGCAGTACCGGCCCAAAGTCGATGACACCCTTGCCTAGAGGCATGTGCTCGTCACCGTTTCCTGAATTGTCGTGCAGGTGAACATGGGCAATCCGGGGCAGCTTCAGGAAATCCGCAAGCGTTCCGCAGGTCTGGGCGTGGCCCACATCCAGCACCAGCCCCATGCCATGCAGATCCAGATCCGGCTTATTGAAAAAGAGCCATTCGCTCTTGGGCATGTTCTCGACGGCCAGGCAAATTCCGAGTTCCTCCTGCAGTGGCGCAAGCTCCGATAGCGACTGGTCCAGAGCCAGCAAGGCATCCTGCCAGCAGTAGCTCCAGGCTGTGAAGCCGGGGTGAATCACATACAGCTCCGCGCCGGCATTCGCGCTCGCCTGGATGGCCCGGCGGTGCAGTCTGACAGACGCCTCTCGAAACTCCGGGTAGACGCTAGCGATGTTGATATCCGCTATCAGTCCATGCACGGTGTACTTGAGGGAGAAAGATGCCGTGGCCTCCAGGTTCTCGGGCCGCAGCAGGCTGTGGCGGGCCTCGCAGAGGATCTCGGCGCGCTCGGCAAGATGAGAGATGCGGCTGAGTGCCTCCGGCAGTGATCGGTCCAGATAGGCCCAGGTAGAGATTCCAAGCTTCAATGCCATTGGCCCATCAATGTTGAAACTGGTATCTTACGATTATTATAGCAATTAACAGGAGGCTCTTTGTAGATCTTAATGGCCTCACGGAACATTTCCATCTGTTCTTTGGTTGGCTTCTTTGGATTCCTTAGATCCTCTAAAAACTCTTCTGCGTCTTCTCCTTCAAGGATCAAGCCCAACTCTATTGGCCGTACCATTCTTGTTTGCCTCAAGTATTATTATGCGGATGGTTAGATATGAGCCTTTGGGCAGACTCTTGTTGCCAGCCCGATCCACAAGTCCGTGCGGCACAGATCGCGCATGGTCGGCACGCTCGCGTAAATACAGGGAAATCGGGGGCCGGTTTATGAAACATATCTAAGCTATGAAATCCTACACGTTCGTTAGCTAAACCGGCGACGCATTGACTGGCCCCGATAGCCGGACATTGTTCACCGTGACAATGCCGCTTGCCGTTCCGGAGGGGTAGTTCAGATACACATCATCCGGATAGTCGTAAATGCCGTTGCCGTTGACATCGAAAAACTTGATTCTGGCAGCATCCGAGCCGCCGGGAAGGAATCTCGCAAGTGCCGGAGCCTCAAGCATCTTATTCTGATCGGGATCGAAGTTGACCACTTTTGTCCCAGGCTGCATACTGGGCGTGGCATTCAGCCGAACATCGTTGGTGCGAATGAGAAGTGCTTGAGATGAGGTTGCACCGCCGCCATTGGTGGCTCCATCGACCAAGAGGCATGATCCGCTCGTTCTAACGCTATCGATCTTCACATACCAGGTATCGAGGACATGATAGTAATCTGCCTTGACGCCGTGGATCACTTCCACGACCAAACCCCGCCAGATCCCGGCCACCTGAGGAATGCCGCCGACTACATAATCCGTGACCAACATTTTGTAGCCGTCGGTAAATTCGATACAGCTTGTCCGAGGCACGGATAATCCGCCGCGATACGGTATCTGCTCCTTGAAATCGGCGCTTCTTGTCCTGCCGGATCCACCAGCGGTGCCGGACCCGCTAACGAACAGTGCATAGCCGTTCTGGCTGCCCGCCTGGTCTTGCACAGCCATCGCAGTTGTCAAATAATTCGGTTCGCAATAATACTGATGCAGGTACACCGGGTCTTCGAGATCGTATGCCTGGCTGCCGTGGATATTCAGAAAGT
>RPOO01000194.1 GCA_003857025.1 Methanothrix sp. | reverse complement strand
GGGAACCGAGCAGTTGACGGATCAGAAGTCCTACCAGGATCGGCCATCGCTGGCTTATGCGGAAGGCAATTTCTATGTGGCCTACGTCTCACGGGAGACAGGCAACCTGGACATCTTCCAAAAGAAGCTGGACGGAAATCTGGAGATTCTGGAAACCCGGAAGCTGACCTTAGATAAGTCCGATCAGGATTATCCGTCGCTCAAGTGGATGAATGGCCAGTTCATGCTGCTCTACGCCTCCAAGAAGACGGGCGGCTATGAGATAATGCTGGACAGGTACTTGAGAGACGGCAAGAGCATCGACAGCAGTGTCGTTGTCGCGGCTCCGTCCGATCAGACCTCGTCCTCGATGGCTTACTCCAGCCTGGACGGAAAGTACTGGATGGCTTACACCTCAAAGGATGCAACAGGCCAGAATATCTACGTCAAGTCCTTGAAATTGGCCAATCCCAGTACGATCAAGCCCTGCGACATCGCGGCATCCTTCAGCGCTACCAAGGCGCTCACCCCCTACGTTCTGACCCTCAAGTTCTACAACAGCTACGGTGAATTGTGGGACCCGGACGACCTGAGCCTCTCATGGAGTCCGCAGGATGCGGCCAGCCAGAAAGACAAACTACAGAAGATCGCCAAAGGCACCTATCAGTTGAAATCGGTATTCGGTGCCAAAGGAGACAAGAGCTTCAAGATCGGAGCCACCATCGACGGCTGCCTATCGGCCAAGATCGTGCCGGTGAAGGTTGTCTAGGAAGCGGCGCGAAAAGAACGAGCGCCGCATCTATTATTTTTTGACTTTTTTTGGTTTTTTATATTGCATTTCAATATTGCATCTTCGAATTGTATTATCAGATTTTCAGTTCACGGATTCATTCATTTATTTTGAAAATTAAAAATTATATCAAAATCATTTGTTAAATTTATCTGCATCAAGCCGAAAGATTTTTCTACTTCCTGTATATATAAAAGTAATGTTAAATATGGACTATATCGATGGGGGTAGAAAATTGAGAAGTTCGATCATCTTGGCTTTGATGCTGATCCTCTTAGCACCCAATGCAGCCTACGCGTTCGGCAGCTCCGGATCAGTGGTTGTAGATATCGTGGGAAGCAAGACGGACAACACGAGGATCGCCACTCACGGGACCGATAAAATAGAGCTGGAGATCGTTGGCAGCACCGCAAATAATACTATCATAGCGCCGCCGGAAGAGACAAAAGTGATATGCCGCGAATGTCCCAGGCCATACCCATGCCCTGACAAGAAGTGCGTGTGCCCTGAAGAAAAGAAGCCCTGGGATGGTATGCATTTGGGAGTGGATGCCTGGTACGACACCTTCTGGTATATGAACGATATTAACATGCCGAAATGGCCTATGTTCTAAGCTGCGCTGTCTGCGAAAGAAATAAGAAAAGGGAGAAAAATCAAATATTTTTATTATTATTTGGTATAGGAAAGAGGGGATGGAACGGCTCGGGAGTTGGGATAAGGGGATGGATTTCCTGAGCCGTTTCGTTGAGGTAGCTACTTGTTCTACATAATATTAATAATAAGAATGTAATCTTCATAGTATTTAAACCTTTGCCACAGAACATTCCAAATCCAGCATTTTGTTGAGCAATTATTTCAAGACATGATTTGTCTGCATGGTCAGTCCTTTTTGCATAGTTGTCTCTCAATTCGACCAATGGTATCCTGCCTGCGACCTCTGCGGCAGTGATGGCTATTGGACGCCAGGAGGATGCAGTTAAACGTATTCGAAAATCAGCAAAATTATCTTCAATCATTGATTTTTGAATTGGTTCCTATCACAGGGTGCCGGAATGATCCTAAATTGAAATCGCAGATGGAAAAATATGAATCAATAAAGCAGGAAGATCAATCGCTGCAACATTTAAAATTAATTTAAAACATATAACACAAAACTTAAATTTCAGATTAGCGAAATTAGTCAAAAAAAGTGTGGTGCATATATGAGAAATTCAACAGCAATACTAATACTATTTGCCCTCACAGCTTGCTCCCTGGGATTTGCCCTGGCAGAGGAGGCCGTTAAGGTTAATGAGAGCGCAAATGCCACGGAAAACGCAACGTTGAACAATCAAACTCTGGAAAATGAGACGCTTATAAACGAAACGCTGGAAAACACGACCGAAATCAACGAGACACTCACAAACGAGACTCTGACCAATGAAACCGACTCGGATGCAAATCCATTCGAGAATACCAAGGGACGCCAGCCGTCGCGACATTAGTCCAGGAGAGATTTTTAGATTTTCTCTTCTCATAGTTTTTTTATTATTTTATAAATTTTGCATTGTCCCATCAAAATAACTGCGTTGATTGATGCTAATTGCGTTTATTGTAATTGTGTTCATTGATGCGTGATTGCTTTCCGCCTCACCCGCAGCTTTGCCCCTTCCTTCGCCACCACCACCACTCGCGCCCCCTTTTCCACCACATCTTCCGACACCGCTTGCCAGTACTCTCCCTGAAAGAGCACGTAGCCTTCCGGGTCCAGCCGATCAAGAACCTCCGCTTCCTCGCCCTCGAACCGGATGTTCTGGGGCGGGGCAAACCGGGCCCGCGCCACTTTGTAGAGCGCAAATGCCAGAAAGATCCCTAGAATCAGCGACGGCAGGATGATGGCCATCGCCATAGACCGCTGGTAGCCTCCCGGAACATACCACTGTGGGAAGCTGGTGGGAACGAAGAGGATGCTCCCTGCAACGACGCAGATCAGCCCGGCCACAGCCAGGATGCCGAAGCTGTGGCTGTGCAGTTCCGCCAGGATAAGCCCCAGGCCGAGCAGGAGCAGGAAGACGGCCCCCAGGTTGACGTTGAACCCAAGACCGATCAGGCCCAGCGCCAGAGACACCACTCCAAAAGCCTCCGCCCCGATGCCGGGGCTGGAGAAGCCGAAGACGAGCGCGTACAGCCCGACCAGCATGAGCAGCCCGGCTATGGTCGGATCGGAGAGGATCTTCAAGAACTGAAGGCTTAGAGGCGGCTCGAAGAGCTTCACTTCAGCTCCGCGGGTGTTCAGGGTGGTGTTCTTCACCTTGAGGCCGTTGATCTGATCCAGCAGATCAGCGGGCTTCGGGCTGATGAATTCAATCACACCATATTTCATGGCCTCATCTGCATTCAGATTCAGATTGGAGAGCACGAACTCCCTGGCGGCGGTCGTGTTCCTGCCGTGCGCACGCGCCTTTTCCTCGATCAGGGCAACGATGGCATTGGTAGTCTTGCTGTCGTTGATGGGCTCCGTGCCGCCCAGCGGCGAGAGCTTGACGGGCTGGGCCGAGCCGATGATGGTGTGCGGAGCCATAGCCGCCACATCCGAGCCCTGCAAAATGATGGTTCCCGCCGACCAGGCAGCGGCACCTTCGGGATAGACATACCCGATGACAGGCAGCTTCGTCTCCTCCATTAGCTTGAGGATGGTGGTGGTCTCGGCCAGCCCGCCGCCCGGAGTGTCCAGGAGGAGCATCAGAGCCTGGTAGTTCGCGCCTTCGGACGCCGCCTCGTCGATTGCGGCAAGGACAATGTCGTCGCTGGCCGGAGTTATGGAACCGTCCAGCTTGACTGCCAGAACGGATGCCGTCGAATTTGCGCAATAGGCCGGAGCGGAAAGGAAAGCGACAGAGAAGAGAAACAGTGTTAGAAGCAACAAAAAAGATGAAAAAACAAGCGAACGCAAAGAGCGTCCCGGCCAGCCCGTCATCTCAATGCGGTTCGAGCAAGATCGGCTGGCCGTCATTTCATTTCATCTCCGAAATCTTGCGGCCTCGGTGGCAGCCTCTCTGGATGCCTCTTTTCGAGCCTCATCGGCACGGGTGGCTTCCCGCTCCGTCATCTCCCGGTTCAAGGCGGCAGTCAAGCCGGCCATTGTGCCCGTGCCCACATCGCCGCTGGGCGTAACCACGATCAGCGTCTTCTCCCTGGCGATATCGACAAGGGTTTGCAGCTCGCGAAGCTTCAGGGCGGCCGGCACCTCTTCATAAAGTCTGGCCGCATCGGTCATGGTCTTGGATGCCTGGAACTCGCCGTCGGCGAGGATTATGCGCGACCTCTTTTCTCTCTCCGACTCAGCCTGCTTGGCAATCGCTCGTCTCATAGATTCAGGCAGAGACACATCTCGCAGCGTGACCGCCGTGACCTTGACCCCCCAGGGATCGGTATGTTTGTCCAGGATCTCTTGCAGCTTCTTGTTCAATTCATCACGCTTGGAGAGCAGATCATCTAATTCGATCTGACCGAGGACGTCGCGCAGCGTGGTCTGAGCCAGCAAAGATGTAGCCAGCTTGTAGTTCTCCACCTGAATGACAGCCCGCGAGGGATCGACCACACGATAGTAGATGACCGCATCCACTTCAACACTGACGTTATCGCGGGTGATGACCACCTGCTTGGCCACGTCGATAGTGAATACTCTAAGATCCATCAGAATGACGCGATCGATGAGAGGGATGATGAAAAATACGCCGGGTCCCTTCATGCCGCTGAAGCGCCCCAGACGGAAGATCACCACACGTTCGTACTCTCGAACGATCTTGATGGCCTGAGACAGAATGATAAACACAACAAGCAGAGCTATGAGGGTAGCAAGATTAAATTCAGCCAAATAGACACCAAAATCTATCGGCGTTCTTCTCTTAAATAGCTACCCGCATCAGCCCGGCAAAAGAGTAAAATTGGACCGTGACGATCCTACTTCTTGAACTCGGTATATCCGCACTTGCCGCAGCTTTGGCGGTCGGCATGCTCTGCCAGGAATACGCCGTTTCCGCACCTGGGGCAGACCGCTTTCTTGGACTTGGCGGAGTCGCCGCTGACCTCGTAATATTTATAAACGCCCTTTGGCTCGCCCTTTTTCTTCTTGGCAGCCATCTAGCTCGCCTCCGGCTTGGCTTCCTCAGGCTTGGTGAAGGTATTTCTCTGAACAATGTGCTCCCTCTCCACCTGCTTGGCCCTCTCGGCGTTCTCGTAGATCTTGGCGTAGCCGATGGTCTCGCGCTTGCCAAACTCGGTCTTCAGGCTGTCTACAAATACCAGGCCCGGCTTGGAGTTCATCGTTGCCGCCAGCCTCTCCACGACACCTTTCCTGGAAGGCGTGGACTCATCGTGAATAACCTTGAAAACAACCTCTCGCCTGTTCAGCATCGGGTTGCTCGTCTCTTCAATAACCTGTATATCCAACTTCATTCCTCCACAATCATTCGCTTCATGAATTCTTCGATTTGCAACTTCTTATCAGCAGTAACCTTGACCAGAACGCTTCCTTCATTGGGCTGGCCGTAGACCACAGCCGAGCCCGCAGGCGCATAAAGGATGGCTGGAAGGGTCGCCAGATCCTCCTCACCCTCTACTATGATCTTGACACGTTCAGATCCGTTTAATGTAGCTTTGATCAGATCGATAAGCTCGCTTGTCAGGGTTGCAGCGGGATTCTTAACCTCAACCGTTTTATAACTATCGTGGTCCAGGCTCTCCACCACATGGTCCGGCACGGGCATTCTCTTGGTCTTGTTGTCCACGACCGCCAGATCCGGCACGACGGACGCCTTCAAAAGATAGAAGGCGGTCATATCGCCCACGGCTATGATCTTCTTTGCAGCCAAAAGTTCAGAGCGCATGGCTTCCACGCATTCCAGGCCATCGCCCTTGCACAGCTTTCCCAGGGGGTCTTTCAACTCACCGCGCAGCTTATCGGGCAGAAGGAGTACACTCAATCTATCGCACCTTCAAAGCGTATTTGCCGGGAAGGGTGATCTCCAACCTCTGCGCGATGATGGACTCTTTGGGGTCGATGATCACAACGTACCCGCTCCAATCCTTGCTGAGCGAGCCGGAATTGCAGATAGGACAGACCTGTCCCTCGATAATTCTGCGACATTCTCTGCAAGCTTGCGCTGTCATTGCGCCTCTGCTTTTGCGCTCTCAGCCGGCTTTTGGTCATCCACTTCAAGCCACTCCAGCCGTCCGAGACCCGTCTGCCTCATGGTGAGTCCTATCTTGCTCTCACGAGGCTCTTTCTCATTGAGGCTCACGGCGATG
>RPOO01000193.1 GCA_003857025.1 Methanothrix sp. | reverse complement strand
GAGGATGCCGCCGGCTGAGGAGTCGGCAATGCATCGCTGCATTTTCAGGTTCATGGAGTCCACGAGCCGGAAGCCTTCTTCAGAACACGAATCCGCCTCGCTTTCCTCGAAAACTCCACCCTCGCATCCTTCCGCGAGGTAGCCGATCTGGCAGGTGAAGGCTTCACATCCTTTTACAAGCCCGGATGTGCAGTCCACCAGATTGAAGCCCATTTCCGACCGGGCAACACTGCTGTTCGTGATGCGACAGTTATCGGAGTCGACCATCATAATTCCTGCGCTGCTGTTCGTAATATTCAATCCCGATGCAGAGATGTTGCGGCAATTGATAACCCCCAGAAAACCGCATTCCGCCGGAATTACCATATCGGCCTTTGCCACCAGATAGCGAACGGGCTTTTCTTCCGCGAGGTTTGATTCGTCGATGTCCTGATGGTAGAAATCATGGCCGGAAGAAGAAAGGACGGCTCCGGACGACTCCCCGGAATCGATGCGCAAATTGTAGGAATTGGCAAACAGGCGGTTTTCTCTCAGGACATTGTCGATGGAGCCGCGCAGAGTTATTCCGTAACTATTTTGGGTTAGATTATTGGCAAGAAGGCTATTATTGGCGGAACCGGAAATAAGGATGCCGTTGCCGTTACCGATGAGCAAATTGCCCCTCAGGCGATTCTCTGTGGCTTTATCGGCGTAGATGCCAGCCCGCTCGGTCTTCCCGCAGACGTTCTCGGTGAGGTTATTTCCTTGGGAATTTCTCAGGCTGATGCCCAGTTTCCCGCCTGATATGGAATTTCCTTCGATATCGTTCGTCCGGGAATTCGTTACATCGATGCCGCTCACAAAGTCTCCGGAAAGGCTATTGTCGGAGACCAGATTGGCGAACGATTTGGTCAGGACTATGCCAAAACCGCTTCCCGAAAGAGTGTTCTTCTCGATTTTATTCCCGGTCGACGAATCCAGAATAATGCCCTGCAAGGCTGAGATGTCGCACCCCTCGACTTTGCACTCGGCAGTGCTGTTCATCATGATTCCTACATTGCCGCGCACAGAGCAGGTTTGAATCTTGTTTCCTTTGCCCACTACCTGAATGCCTGTTCCTGACGGGATTTCGATCCGGCACTCTCGAACCGTGTTATTCGTGCCCGCTGCTCGAATGCCGATGCCTCCTCCGCTTACCTGACAGCCTGCCAGGAAGCCGTCTGTGGATTGCAGCTGAACCGCCGGATCTTGCCCGCTGCTTTCCAGCGTGAGGTTTAATATCTTGCATCCGGGCCCGGTGATGAGGAGCGGCCCGCGAATGCGGCTCTCGTTGCTGCCGGATAGAATCACGGCGCGATCCACAGTCGCGCCGCTGTAGCTGCCCGGTCGAATGATGACAATATCTCCGGGGCCGGCCAGGAATATCCCGCCGGATAGCGATGTAGCATCGCCGGACCCGTTCGAATCGACAACAATGGTCTTGGCTTGACCTGCGGCCAGGAGAAGCAGAAGGAGGAGCGAAGCCTGATATCTCATTATATTCAACTATTGTTTTGCGCGCTATTATCTATAACGGTTGGATTATCTACAACAAAAGGATCGCAGACAACGATTGGATTACCTAAAACTATGGGTTAGCTATGCTCAATTGTTTTTCCAAAATCATTGAACTTCATCTCTATTTTTGAGAAAAATTCAGGTGGGCAAACTCTTTAAGCGATTTCCCTCTTTTTCGATGGAATGATGCAAGTCTATTTTTATATGACATGTTATTACATGGCACGGAAGCACATTTCAAAAAATTTAAACATTTGAGAGAAAATTAGAAATATTCAAATCCATTATGTATACTTTGGGTAGGAAGGATTCCATGGTAAAGCCTTATCGCATTCTCGTCATTGAGGACGATCCGGAGCACGCCGAGCTCATAAAAATGGGCTTTCGCAGACACGATGAATTTTTCCTCGACTTTGCCTCCACCGGCGAGCAAGGTTTGGAGATGATCTCCCTGGGCTCCTATGACCTCATCTCCGTGGATCTGGTCTTGCCGGGAATCGGCGGCCTAGACGTGCTGGTCAGGATCAGAAAGCTTGATCCTGATATTCCAGTGGTCATGGTCTCAGGCCACGGCACCACAGAGATGGCCGTGGTCGCCTTCGAGAACAGGGCCACCAAGTATGTGGTTAAAAGCCTGGAGAGCTTCAAGAGCCTTCCTTATGTCTTCGAGAATCTCATCCAGGAGGCGAGATTCAAGACCAATGAAAGGGGTATGCGAGAGCAGATCGAGCGCTCGGAGAGAATTCACAGAAACATCGTGGAAAATGCTCTGGCGGGCATTTACATCCTGCAGGACGGCATTTTCAAGCTGGTGAACCCGAAGCTGTGCGAGATCTTCGGCTGCGAGGCGGAGAGCCTCATCGGCATGCCCTTCTGGCAGATGGTCAAGCCGGACGATATGGAGTGCATCAGCAGGCTTGATCGGGATCGAATGGCTCCCGCACCGGTTTATGAATCAAAGGTGCTGCGCAAAGACGGGACAAAACGCTGGATTGAGTTTCGAACGGTGCCGATAGAATACGAGGGCCGCAGGGCGATTTTGGGCAATCTCCTGGATATCACCACGAGGAAGGATCTGGAGATCGAGATCGTGCGCAATAATCGCGAACTGACTGCCATCAACGGCATCATGGAAAGGTGCCTGAGTCCACAGGGCGATTTGGATACGGAATTGGCTGAGGCTTTGACCCATGTGCTCGCGGGCATAGTCGGCGCAGAGCTGGGCGGCATTTTCTTGATGGGAAGTTCGGGCCTTGAACTGCGCAAGTTAGTCGGATCGGTGGAAGATCTCATCAAATTCACCAGCGGCGTGGAGTCAAGTCTGCTCCTGGGAAATCCTAAGGCCCAAAAGTGCACGCAGGATGCCACCAGGATCTGGATCACCGCACCTATCACTTGCAGTGGCCGGGCAAATGGTGCTATGGTGATCGCTTGCCGCGAGCCGATGGACCCGGAAGCACTTTCTTTCCTAGAAAGGGCATCGATGACAATCGGCTATCTTCTGGAGAATGCAAAAATGCCGCCCTCCCTTAATCCTTCCCCTGAGCCGATCACAAGCGCAAGTCAAGATGGATTGAAGAGTCCGGTTGCTCCGAATCTGGGAAGCGGGCTCTAAGCGAAAAAATCCGCTAACCAGTCCACTTGGCCGGGGGGCAGGTCCAACTCCCCGTTGATAATTTTGCAGACCAGTGCGGCCACTTCTTCCACCGTCTTTCTCGTGGTGTCGATCTCGTCCACGTGTCGGCACATCTCCACAGACTCGACCAGGATGACATCCAGGGCTTCTGCCTCCAGGTTCTCGTTCACTTTTTGCGGCAGATAGCCCCGTGCCTCCAGCCGCTGTCGCAGAGCCGAAGGCGCGAGCCTCAGAACGATGGCCCGGTCGGCGAAATGATGCGAGAAATGGCCTTCCAGAATGCAGATTTCATCCGAATCAATCTCAAGGAGCCTTTTCTCCAGGCCGTCCATGTCCGCCTCCAAACAGCCCCTCTCCGGATCGACTCCGAAATTGAGCCCCGCCTTGACCAGTGCATTGATGTCGATGATCCTGTAGGGCAGGAGACGGGCAATGGTTGTCTTCCCGGTGCCCGGCGTGCCCGTCAGAGCAATGCGCATATCTCCCGGAAAGCGGAAAGCAAGCGGTCGTTCTCTGCCGGAGTTCCCACGGTCACGCGCGCATGGTGCTCGCCCGCGCCGCGGAAGGAGCGGCAGTCCCTGATGATGACTCCCCGCTCAAGGAATTTCTCCACGAATTCGTGAGATGTCTCAGCAGTCTTGATACAAAGGAAGTTGGCCTGCGAGGGATAGGATCGCATCTCCTTTTGCAGCCTTTCCCGTTCGACGCAAATCTTCTCCACCGACCGGCGCATGAACTCCTGGTCCGAGAGCGCCGCCACTCCCGCAGCCACGGAAGCGCAGGTGATGCCGAAGAACGGGGGCGCAACTCTGCGGTATTGATCCGCGATCCACTGCGGTGCCACGGCATAGCCCAGGCGCATGCCCGCCAGGCCGAAAGCTTTGGACATGGTTCTTCCGACGATCAAGTTCCCGTACTCCTTCACGAGACCGATGAGGGAATGATCTGCGAACTCCACGTAAGCCTCATCCAGGAACACGATGGCGTCCGTGCTCTCCACAATTGCTCGCACGTCCTCTTCCGGCGTGGCATTGCCGGTGGGATTGTTGGGAGAACAGATGAAGACCATCTTGGCGTCCTTGGGCACATCGGTTGAGATTTGAAACTCCGGGCCTCGCTGCATGAATATTGGCGTCGCACCTGCCGTGATGGTCAGGATCTCATAGTAGCTGAAGGTAGGTGTGAAGATAGCGGTTTTGTCGCCCTTGTCCAGGAAGAGACGGGTCAATGTGTCCATCACGCCGTCCATGCCCGATCCGATAACGATCATCTCTTCGTGGTAGCCGGTGTAGCCCGCCAGCCCCGCCATCAGATCCTCGGGCTCGGGATACCGCTCAGGCGAGATGTTCCGTAGCGCCTGGGCTACCCGCGGGCTGGGGCCGTAGGGATTCTCGTTGCTGCCCAGCTTCACGATATCTTCCGGCTTTATGCCGTACTTGCGGGAGATCTCTGTGAAGCCCTTGCCTGCCACGTAGGGCTTGAGGGTTCCAAGGCACGGCCTTAACTTTTGTATCAGTTCAGAGCAATTCGCCAATAACGTCCACCACTTTGTCGATCTCTTCCCTGCCCACCACCAGAGGCGGTATGAAGCGGATGGTATGTTCGCCGGTATTGTTGAGCAGCACGCCTTTTTGCAGCGCCTTCTCCACCAGCGTCTTGCAGTCTGCATCCAGGTCCACGCCGACAATCAAGCCCTGGCCGCGAACCTCCCGCGGCGCGAGGCTCTGCAGCTTCTCGCGCAAATAGCGGCCCATCTCATCCGAGCGCTCTACCAGCCTCTCGTTCTTTATGACATCGATGCTGGCGAGGGCTGCAGCGCTGATCATAGCCCCACCGGCGAAGGTCGATCCGTGATCTCCCTTCTGGAAAGCCTCTGCCGCAGAGCCGGTAGCGAGCATGGCACCCATAGGCAGGCCGCCGGCCAGCGCCTTGGCCAGAGTGATGATATCGGGCTGGACCCCGGAATGTTCCTTGCCGAACCATTTTCCCGTGCGGCCAAATCCGGTCTGCACCTCGTCGAAGATGAGCAGCGCTCCCGCATCGTCGCAGATCTGGCGGGCGGCGCGCAGATACTCGGCATCGGCCACAAAGACACCGGCCTCGCCCTGCACCGGCTCCAATATCACGGCTCCGGTCTCGCGAGTCACGGCTGCCTTCAGGGCTTCGGTATCGTTGTAGGGCACGAACTCCGCTTCGTTCAGTGGCCGAAAGGGCTCGCGGTAGACGATCTTGTAGGTATTGCCGAGCGCCCCCAATGTGCGCCCGTGGAAGCACCGCTCCGCAGCCACTATGCCGGATTTGCCCGTAGTCCGGCGGGTCAGTTTGAGGGCCGCCTCCACGCTCTCCGCGCCGGAATTGCAGAAATAGGCCCGCTTCATGCCGGTGAGCTTCTTCAGCTCTTCCGCCAGCTGCACCTGCTTTTCCGTGTAGTAGAGGTTGGAGGTGTGAATGAGGATACCGGCCTGCTTGCGGATGGCCTCGACCACGGCTGGGTGGCAGTGGCCCACGTTGTTCACGGCAATGCCGGCCACAAAGTCCAGGTACTCCTTGCCATCGGAATCCCAAACCTTGACGCCGGAGCCGCGCACCAGCACGACATCCTGGCGGCCATAGGTCTGAAAGATGGCCTCGGATTCGCGCTTCTTTAGATCGTTCTTGTCTATCATGGAGACTACTTCTGAATTTGCCTCAAAGGATGCTGCCTGTTTCATCTTCAATACACACTCTTGACTTGCATTCCCATCACGCTGCATGAATATAATGCAATCATAATTTAGGAAAGAAAGTATATAACTTCCGCTCTAGCTCGGGCTTTGCACAGGAACCTTGCATAGAAATATCTATCTACTTACAATCCTTACAGTATTGTTGATGCTCGCAACAAAACGCATTCCTGTGACGGAGGCCGTGTG
>RPOO01000192.1 GCA_003857025.1 Methanothrix sp. | reverse complement strand
TTTGGAGGTGGAACTGGGACCGGCTTTATCAACCCAATCGTCGATCATATAAGAAAGAGCGGGAGTGGCGATTTTCCGGTCTTCGTCTTAGGAGTTCTCACTGAGCCAGGTGATATCAATGATGGTGGCCAGTATTCCAAAGAAGGCCAGAGGTATCTGGCTGCCATAAGTGCCCTTTACGATCTCCTCACCAAAAGAAATGGGGCCAGTGGAGTCATGCTGATAGACAATGAAATATTAAAAGCACGAGCGGGCGAGGATAGAAAATCTCAAAATAAGTTTGTCTATAATGTCATGAAGCCAATGGTCGTCGACCGGGATTATCCTGAAGAAAATCCGGTAGGTCAGGCTCAGGAGAAGGAATTCACCAGAGGACTCGATTGGTCACCGATCTTCGTTCCTGCATACTGGTCTGAGCCCAAGCGAGAAGACGCTGAGGCGGATCTGGTTAAGAAGGCACTATGTGATGGGAAGCTCTTTGATTGTTCGCCAGGCAGATCTGACAAGGCCCTGGTTTATTGCCGGGGTTTTTTGGATTCAGCCAAGATTGTACATGCACTACATCAAGAAGGAATTAAAAATGTTCAAATCTACAGAAAAATGGGTGAAGGAAATAATGAGATCCTTATCCTGCTTCGTAATCCCTATGGAGGCGACCCACAGGCCCATAAACCGGAAGGAACCTTAGAGAACAAGTTCTGCAAGATTATCAGTTCCGTCTTGAAATATATGAATGAGAATGTCGAGGATCTATTCTATGAAGGTAAGAACAGCCAGAAGGCAGCCGAAACTGAGGATGACGTAGCGGTTAAACTAACCAAGCTATCCAAAGATGCCCTCAGCCAGTTCTTCTTCGGCAAAGATGGATATATCAAGGACAACATTGGCAAGACGGAAGGCTTTGCATTCGAACTTCAAGAAGCAAGGAAGAGGTTAAGAGCGGGCAAGATGCCTTCTGAAGATCCTATCTTCCAAAGGCCATTAAGAATCTTCAAGAAAGATGGAAATGATCCAAACGGCAAGAACTCAATAAATGTAGACAATTATCTAGACGAAGACAGCATATCGAAACTCGTTGACAAAAAAATTAATGAGAAGCTGGCCGAGCTTGGGTATAAAAAGTGAGACGTCTGAGTTATTAAATCAAGATATTTTTTTAAAAATCTAATGTTTTTAAAAAATAGTTGATGGGGCACTCAGCCCCATCCTTATCCAACCATTCAGATCTTCCTGCGAAGATGATATCCCGCTCCGAAGAGCCCTGCAAGCGCAAAGAGCGCCTCGAACCCGGGCTGTTTCTTCTCCTCGGCCTTCACCGGCACTTCCTGAGTACCCTGTCCCAAAGTGGGCACGATATTTATCTCATGCTCAGGCAGCAGGATTGATCTGCTAACTCCCTTCTCGTCGGTGTAGTTGACGTATGAAGCCCGCCTCGGCTGATTGACATCCGCAGGCAGCTTCCAGCAGAACGTCGCATTGAAGCTGGTGCTCCAGCAGGTCGACAGATCGCCGATATCCCAGACAATGGTAGTAGTAGTCCAGTCCTTGCTGTCGGAATTGAGACGCACCTTGCCTTGATCATCCCTGGCGGAATCGTTTTGCAAAACCAGGTAGTTGGGCAGGACTTCCACCAGTTGCACGTTCTTTACCGGAGATCCGGACGTGGCCATCTTCACAAGAGCTCCTTCCAGCTCGGAAAGATCCTTCATGGAAATCACGTATCCATTGTGCTCTCTTGTCAATGAATCCAGCATCTTATAGGCGTCTGTCGTCTTGTTGTCACCTACGACTATAGCGAAGAATGTGTAGTCAGAATAGCGAGCGTCCATGATGTTTGCGGGCTTCTGATAACCATTGTCGCTGGCATCGGTGATGATTACGATCTTCTTTTCCCTGCCGCTGACGATGCTTGCATTCTTAAATGCATTCAGTACGGTATCAAGACCTATCTGATAGTTGGTCTGCGTGCCGTTGGCAAATTCTATTTTAGACGCCGTATTTATGATGCTTCCGGAATCGTTTATGAGATCCACTTCTGTCCGGCTGTTGTTCCTGTCGCTCCATGAGACCAAACCGACCCTCGTTACCTTCTTCTCATCGTAAGCACCAATATCTCGCGCCAGTTTTTGCACGCCTTCAATCGCCGACTGACTGAGTTTGTTAATGCTGGGCGAATTATCCACCGCGATCACGATGTCGGTTGGTATGGCGGCAATATCCTTTATGCTGCGTGAAGGACAGAGCGTGATATTGTAATCGACGACATAGCCGTTGTCCGGATCGATCCTCTCGGCAGATATGTTGCCTACGTCTTTAATCACAACAAGTTCAGAATCTTTGTTATAGGGGTACTTTGGCTCCCTGATTCTGTGACAGGGCTCGCAGTAGTAGTTGCCGAAAAGCGCCTTTTGTTTACGATCTCCAATGCCCAGAGTTATCGTCGCTATGGCGGGTTGTGTTGTGAGAAGCCATCCTTCGTGTTGATTCTCCGTCACTGTGTAGTTACCAGGCAATAATCCGTCCACAAAAGTGGACCCGTCGGAATTTGTTAGCTCCGTATTAAATACACTGCCATCAGGACGTCGAACGGTGAAATTCCAGCCGGGAAGGCCGCTCTCATTAGAATCGCGCCCACCATTGAGGTTTGTGTCGTTAAACTTGATTATCTCAAACCTGCTGGAATTGATATTGCCGAACGGCGGCGATACCAATATGTCTTCTCCTGCCCGAATCGATATCTTCCGACTCAAGGGTGTCGTATTGATCCAGCCGTCCTGTGGTACCTCAGTTATCTGATACTCACCGGGCACCAAACCTTTTACGGTTGCAAGACCTGAAACATTGGTCTTTGCAGATCTGATCACCTGTCCATTCTTATCTGCAATGTTGAATTCCCAATTTGGTAAGCCTCGTTCGTTACCATCGAATTTGCCGTTAAAATTCAAATCATTGAACTTGGGAACAACGATTACATTCACCTTATTGCCAAATGAGACCACGTTATCAGATCTTCTTGATAATTGCACCGTTTGAGGATTTTGTGTGGTGCAGATCCATCCCGATTTGGACGCTTCCGAAATAGTCTCTGTAACTACATACTTTCCTGGCGTCAGTCCGCGAACGACGGCGATGCCATTATTGTCTGTAATCGCTTCTCTGCTCAGGCCGCCCGCTCCCTGCACAGTGAAATGCCAATCGGGGAGGCCAGGCTCAGTTGGCGATCCGCTCGCATCTGCATCACGTCTGCCATTTCCGTTCTTGTCCTCAAACTTTATGATGGTAAGATCGATTAAGGGCGCATTGATGAAATTAACCTCGCTTGTTATGCCCGGCTTTAATGTCACTTCTTGAGTCTCAGGAGTTACATTGATCCATCCGTCATTCATTTCTTCTGTAATGATATATTTTCCTGGCAATAGATTCGTTACTATGACTTCTCCTTTTTCATTAGTCGGGTTGGTTGGGCTAACAAGATCCGGATCTTGTCCGCTTATCGAGAATCTCCACCCATCTAGTGGCTGCCCTTCCGAGTCTTTTTTGATGATCCTCAAAGTGCCGGTTTTAGTGTTAATTACCTCTACGGTTTCAGTCTTTCCTGACTCGAATCTTATTTGACTTCGATTGATGGATTTGAGTCTCCAGCCCTCTTGTGGTACTTCTTTGATCTCATATTCCCCTGAGGGAAATCCATGATAATACGTTGTGCCTGAATTGTCTGTTGGAACCGTTGTAACCGATCCGAAGTCAGAGTTCCTATTTTTGCGTTCTACATTGAACACCCAACCGGATAGAGGATGCCCTTCTGGGTCTCTTTTTATAATTTTTAGCGTATTAGGAATATTGATGAACACTTGTTGTCTATTTGGGCCCGGCGCTACAATTACCTCCTTTGGCATCGTTGAAATTTGAGACCAGCCGTCTCTCGGACTCTCAGTTATTGAATAGCTGCCAGGACGTAATCCTTCAAATATTGCGATACCCGATTTATCCGTGAATTTCTCGTATTTCTTTGATATCAAGGTATCTTTTGGTCCCTCTACTGTAAATTTCCATCCAGATGGGTCAGCATCCTTCCAATCACGGATCTCTTTTTTAATTTCTATCGTGCCGGGCTTTTTCACATCAATTTGTATTATATGTATATGCCATTCGTTTGCCTGCATTGACCCGTTTTTTTGGGCAGTGGCATTGATTTTAATTTCGTAAGTTCTCTCGTTTTCAGTTAGGGATTGAGAGAGATCCTTTGCTACATTTTCTAAAGAAATATATTTATAGCCTTTCTGACCAATCTGTTCTGTATATGCATCTTCCGGCTTGTCTGATCCTTTTGGATATATTTTTAGCATGGTGGCTTTGTCGATAAGATTCTCGCCTGGAGATGGTATGATGTCCCAGGATAAGTTAAATTTATCTGTAACTATATAAACATGCTGAGGATCATAGTCCTTGTTCTGCCCAGATATATCGCTGGCATTAACTGACCAAATCCATGCCGTCTTTTCCTGTGCCGCTATGATCGGTATAATCATGCAGCTCAATACTAATAATATAAATACATAATTCAATAATTTTTTAATATCCACTCGTGATGTGAGTCTTCCGCTCCCATTTAGCGTTACGAAAATCCCTCCTTAGTTGCTGATAAGATTTTTTCGACCCTTTTGATTCAACGGTATAAAAGAGTTTCTACAATAATATACAATTCTGAATATGATTAATTCAAAATTGTTCAAATACTCGATGTCCATAGAACGTCCCATATTGGTTGGATATATGCTAAACTGCAATTAGCCCAAATCCATTTTTCCAACCGGGACAGCTACTCACAACCGATCAAGTTCAATTTTATCAATATCCTGTGTACTTCACCATTCCATCCCACTTCTCCCCCGCAAACCTCGCGCACACCGTCACATCCCCCTTTGCAGGCGTCATATTCCCTTCAAACAGATTCCCTCGCGACGATAAATCATACCACTTATCCCCATTTATCACTGACACATTCAACGCGCCCGGCACCCTCAGTTTGAATCTTTGGGGCACCCCTACCTTCAGCCGCCCGTCCATCGGTCCATAGAGGTAAGCGCCCGTTTCCGTGAACTTCCCATAAACCATCGGAAATCCCGCATTCACTCCGCTACCGGAGGTCGCAGCGATCCCGTATTCAAGAACTCCGTTATACTCACCCGGATCGCCCTTATGCTTTGCATAGGCTCTGAGAACGTATCTTCCTGCTGACGGAAGTTTGACAAGAATATCGTAACGATCTTTCTCCTTCTGCACAAAAGAATAGCTTTCCAGATCCGTTCCGGATGCGGACCCTTTTCCGTTGGCATATTCCAATTTGGCGATCAGGAGGACATCTTCCGGCGCATAGATCGAGATGTTAACATTCTTGTCTGCATCGATCATTCCTTCCAGGTGGTTCCCGAGTCTCAGTCCGTAATTAAAGAACCCCGATCTCACATAGGCAAGCTTCTCAAATTCCGATGTTGAAATCGGCATTTCCATTAGCTGCCACAACGAATCATCTGGAAAATGATCGTAGACAAATTCACCGGGAGGCGTCATAAAATAGTGCTCGTCAAATTCGCGCACATATTTTTTATCTTCATTTATGTATCCTGCCCCCCAGGTGCAATCCACCAGGTACCAGGAGCCGTTTATCTTTACGGCATTCCAGGCATGGTTAGACTCTCCGCTGATGTTTTGTCCCGGTGCATAGCCGTATCCCTTTCCATATCCTGCAATCCTCACAGCCTCAAGGCCGGCTTCCTTTGCCAGGGACTCGAAAAGATCTGAGTACCCATCGCAAACCGATTTTCGGCTCTTCAGCAGATCGTTTGCGTCCTCTGCGCCAAAGCTTCCGCTGAAATAGCCTTCAACGTTGTAGTCGATGTTCTCGGCTATCCATCTGAATATAGCCCTTGCCTTCTCTCGCTCGTTTCTGGCCGGTGCCACTAAATACGTGGTCAGATTCTCGATAGATACCTCTGCAGAAGATGGGGCATTCAATGCATGATTATCTATTTTACTATAATTATACTCAGCAATGCTTTTGGAATTATTGGGAAGAATTGCGGATGAACCTTGC
>RPOO01000191.1 GCA_003857025.1 Methanothrix sp. | reverse complement strand
TCCAGGGACAGTCCACTCAGCCCTCTCCGCGTGAGGTATCATGGGGCACTCAGGGACGTTTCGGGGTGTTCCCTCCCTACAGTTGCGCGTATATCACCACATAGCGCGCCTTATCAGGGCGCAGATCTTCCAGGTAGCACTTTGAGCCTCCAAGGAATCATATCTTAATTGGAAAGAGGGATACCGTGAAATATATAGTTAATCCGGGCAGGGTGAAAGTAATTATGGCAAAGGACTCCGCTTTCATCCTGTTGCGACTCGCGTCGCAACTCCCGCAAACTCTGCAAAGTTAGCGAGACCACCCTGAAGGATGGAGACTTCTCGCAGTTTCGACTTCTCGTCGAAACTCTCGCAGACCTGCGGTCAGCGAGATTCGTCCTTCGCAATCCTACGAGTTAAATGCGGATCCGCTAATTGTCGATCCATGCAGAAGAATGAGCCGGACCGACCGCTGTCAGGTCGGCCATTCAATCATTCTTCAAGGGAGAGGAGGAAATATCGAAATTGAGGCTGCGAATGCTCTATTTGATCGCTTCCAATTGACCTCTAATGGTTTCTTGCCATCGGACAGGAGCCTTGGCCCTGCCCTCTCTCTGCATTTGCATTGTTCGAGCCTTGGTGGTGCTGGCCATCAGACCCATCAACCTGCACAAATCCTATGATGCGAGAGACCTCTCGCTGCTCATTCTCCATCCGGCTAAATTCGCCGGCGGTCATGTTATTCCGCTCTTGCAGCTTCTTTTGCTCCAGGACTTTGATCTGGCCGATCGTCATGTTATCAAGTTCGGTCATCTTCTTCTGCTTCAGAGCCTTGATCTCATTAAGAGTCATATTGCCGAGCTGATCTGCAGTAACGCCGTCCATCAGCAGGAAGAGAGGGGATTCACCGGATCGCTGTCCGCCAAAGCCCATCGCGGCGTCATCTCCGGGGCGCATACCGGCATTGTCGCGCGGCCCGTTTCTGCTCTGATTGTTCCCAAGCACGCATGAACCGTTCATGCCCGGATTGGCACATTCCGGCTGTCTCAGCTTTTCCAGCTCGCCAAGGGTCATATTGTTCATCTGCGCTTCAGTGAGATTATTTGCGGCAAGGCGACATCCCCCTTGCTTCGCCATGCCCTTATCCTGGGGCATGGACAGCGCCGGTGCCACCAGGATACAAACCACGGCCAATGCGATAAGTACAATTTTAGACTTCATCTGATCATACCTCATTTGCTTTCGGCAATTCATCAAGACTAATTACACGATACTCGTCAATACAACACACAACAACTGATCGTTCTGGAACCATGCAGGGATCAGGGACGGGAAACTCGTATCAGATACCTTACTTGAATCCTTACTTGAATCGGAATATAAACTCGAATTTTCCGCCCTCATAATTCCATATATTTTTATAAATACATTTTTCTAAACCCACTCACTCGATACCCGCTCGCACTTTCAGGACAGGCGTTCTGGTCGTCCTGCAAACAAACTGTAGCATGGAACGATACAAGAAGCTAGAGCAGAACGAACCCAAATTAATGGGAATGCCCCCCAGGAAAAAAGGTTCAAGAGCGTTCTTTTTTAGATAAGAACCACTCGGAAAGTTCAATTATGTTGGTGCGGCCCCATTCCTTCTTGGTTACAAGCTTTCTGCGCTCCAAAGAGATCAAAATGCCTGTTAGAGACGATTTAGGCGTCCCGGTATCATACCGGATGTCCGCCTGGGTCATTCTGCCGCCATGATCGATCAGCGTCGTCATTACGGCTCGCTCGCGGGCGGTGAGCGTTTGCATGACGGCTTCCATCTCGCTGCTGATGACGATTACTTCACGCGAAGCCCTGCTCTCGCCGAGCTTTTCCGGCGCAGAAGCATCCGATTGATAGGCTTTTGCCGGGGAAGCATCACCCTCGTCAACGCCATTTTCTTCAACGATTCTTTCATCGTCTGCACTCTCTTTTGCGTCGTGGGATGCAAGAGTGGATGGCCGGGATGGTTGATCCGGGAAAATATCGGCAACTGACGGCAAAGGTTCTGCCACATTTTCGCGCGGAGTCTGAAGGACGGGAGTTGATTCGGATGCCACTACCAAGTAAACCCCGTCATCCGTTGGATCATCCGGCAGCGGCGCTGCATCTTTTGTGCTGTCTTTGAGGCCGTCCAGGAAGCCATTTGCGTACCCTGCTGCGCGGTCGCTTGGAGCGGAGCGAGCCGACTGCGCCATCGATGGCGAGGAGATGATCGCGACGGGTGCAATCTTTGCATCCCTGTCGTCCGCGACGCCGTTCATGATGCCGACTCTTCGGTCGCGAGAGTCCTCTTTGCGTCGGCGCATGAAGATCGCCACGACGAGAATGGCCACGAGGAGGGCGAATGCGGCCAGAGCCAAACTGAGATTGACGATGTTGCCGAAATTTCCGGGCGGCGGAAGAATCGGAATCGAGCTGCCGTTTGCCTGCAGAGATTGCTGGTAGTCGATGGAGATCTTGGGGCTGTGCACCTCATATCCCTGCACATCGGCCACCAGGGACTCGTTAGAGGCGGAGAGAAGATACCCAAGACCGCTTGAGGTATTGATCTTCCCAAGACGCATGTCGCTTGGCAGGTAGAAGGAGACATGATAATCATCGTAGCTGCCGGTGGCGTCAAACCTGATCGTCCAAAGATCGCCAGCCTTGGCGGTGAGGCCGTCGGTAAGCGCATAGAGCTGACTGGTTTCGTTTTCATAGCGATACTGAGAAGAGTTCAAAAACAACAGGCCGGAGATATTATCCGCGTAGCCCGTCACCAGAGCCTTTCCGGAGTCGTCCAAATAGACATTCAAGATGAGCCTTTGGCCGAACGAGGAGTTCTCCTCAGCCAGGGCAGGAGCAAATGCCAGAGCAACGGCAAATAACAGCATAGCAGCGATCTGCCAACGCGCCATTCTGCCCTTTCCGGTACACTCCCTCATAACGTAGATCGTCTTACTGACTGAATCTATTTAAAAGACACTCAAAATTTATGCCTCACCACCAGGCCCGGCAGGCCACGGGCATCCTCCAGCCGCTCCCAAAGGCTCGATCCGTCACCTTCAATCCCGGAGCCGCTTGCTTTCTCTTGAACTCGGCGCTCTTGACCAGCCCCAGTATGCGACGCACCGTCGCTGCATCAAAACCCCGAGCAAGGATCTCTTCCTCGGACTGGTGCTGCTCGATATGCATCTCCAGGATCTGATCCAAAACATCATAGGGCGGAAGGCTGTCCTGATCCTTTTGGCCTGGCCGAAGCTCTGCCGTCGGGGCCTTGGTCAGGACCCGGCAAGGGATGATCTCCCGCCCTCGCGAGCCGTTCAACCAGCGAGCCACGCGGTAGACCATGCTCTTGGGAACATCGGATATGACGGCAAGCCCCCCGGACATATCGCCATAAATGGTGCAATAGCCCACGGCCAGCTCGGATTTGTTTCCCGTGGTGAGAAGAACGGAGCCGTATTTGTTGGATAGAGCCATGAGCAGATTGCCGCGAATGCGGGCTTGTATGTTTTCCTCCGTCACATCATGAGGCCTGCTCCCGAACGCCTCGGCCAAGCCCCAGTCATAGGACTTCATGAGGTCGGAAATGCCGATGGAGAGGGTTTTTATGCCCAGGCATTTCGCCAGCGCCTCTGCATCCTCGATGCTCTCCCGGCTGGTGTAGGGCGAAGGCATGAGCACTCCCAGAACGTTCTCCGGCCCCAGGGCCTCCGCTGCTATTGCCGCCACGATTGAGGAGTCGATGCCTCCCGACAGCCCCAGCAGAACGCTTCTGTAGCCGCATTTATGCACATAGTCGCCGGTTCCCAGCACCAGAGCGCGCCAGATCTCGGATTCGGGGATAAATTCATCTTTCGCGATTACTCCGGTCCGGCTGTCCAGATCGGAAACGATCAGATCCTCAACAAAACCCCGGCCCCGGGCCACGAGCAGGCCGGAACTGTCAAAGAAGCTGCTCCTGCCGTCGAAGACCAGATCATCGTTTCCGCCCACCTGGTTGACGTACAGAAATGGAATAGCATATTTGCGGGCCAGGCTGGAGAGCATGGCCTCGCGGTGCTTCTGCTTTCCCATGGTGAAGGGCGAGGCGGAGAGGTTTATGACAGCCTGGGCTCCGGCGGCGACCAATTCCTCGATGGGATCGTGATGATAGCGCCTGCGCTTCCAGAAGTCGCGATCATTCCAGATGTCCTCGCAAATGGAGATGCCGAGCCGAAAGCCGCAAAGCTCCAGGATCTGCGGCTCGGTGCTCGGCTCAAAGTAGCGATCCTCGTCGAAGACATCGTAGGTGGGAAGAAGAGTTTTGCGAAGAGTCGCCTCCACCTTTCCACCCCGCAAAAAAGCTGCGGAGTTGAAGAGAGGGCGACCCTCGTCGGAGGGGTTGGCCTCGGCCAGCCCCACCAGGACGGGAGGAGATTTTTCCAAATCCTGCGCGAGCTTCTGCAAGACAGACCAACTGCGCTTGACGAAACCGGCGTTGAGGAGAAGATCGCGCGGAGGATAGCCGAGCAACGCCAGCTCGGAGGTAACGGCCAAATCGACTCCGCTCGCGCTGCGGACGGCGCGAGCGATCTTGTCGCTGTTGCCTTCCAGATCTCCTACCGTGGGGTTGAGTTGTAAGAGAGCGATCTTCATCTTAAGACAATACTAGGGGGATACGCAAATTTAAACCCTGTCAACCAAACGGTCTGACGGCGCAATGATGATCAGGCCTATCTGATTCATGATGAGGATATTGAGTTCTGAGCGCCTTTTAAATCACATTTAGGGGCTTACCTTAAAACTTCAGGCTGGCTTCGATGGCTTTGTTTACTTCTGCTTGTAGGGCAGCTTCGGCAGTCCCAAGTAAACCAGCGATAAAATGAGTTTTAATTGTTGCTAATTTATTTAATTTTATGACTGAATTGTGCTTCAAACCAGTCTCATCAAAAGAAAGGATCCCTCTTGTGACCAAGACATCGCAGGTTGAAGGGATTATGGGGGTCTTGGTTGAGATATAGGCGACCGTGGTTTCGTTCTCGATGAGGTCCTCATAGTGGGGAAGGCAAGGCCAGCTTCATCAGACCTTCCGAGAGCTTTGAGTGCAACACCTTTGTTGTTCCAGGCATCGACCTCTTTGGGATCTAGCCTAATGGCCTCGTTGAAACACTTGATGGCTTCATTATATTTGCCTTGATTGCCGAGAGCGATGCCTTTTTTGATCAATCTCATAAGATTATGGACGGTGTGTAAATAAAATATGTTTATCGGTCTCTATATTATGGTTTAACAGGTCCAATCTATAATATCGAGCCTGCCTGCTTTTTATCTCTTCACAAACAGGCCGTACTTATTATGCGCCTGCCCGATAGTACCGATCCAT
This sequence comes from Methanothrix sp., assembly GCA_003857025.1. Lineage (GTDB taxonomy): Archaea > Halobacteriota > Methanosarcinia > Methanotrichales > Methanotrichaceae > Methanothrix. The sequence goes on along the minus strand of RPOO01000191.1, from coordinate 740 downwards.
AGAATTTTCACAGTTTTTTCTTTGGAAGAGATGCGATAAAGAGCGGTATAAGATCGAGAAATATGCAATCGATAAACTTCTTTGTGATTTGGAGAGTTTAGCAGCTCTTTGTCGCCGCCTTTGCCTGGAAACGGATCGGTCTCAAGGATTCTGAGCTTGGTTTTTACTATCGTCTGGCTCTTTTTGGGTAAACTATTAAGAAACTCCTGCGCATCTTCGTCTATAAGTACACAGAAGTTTACCATTTCATCGCTACAAATTTGCCTCTTTTCTCAATGCGGTCCATGTCCTCAAAGAGGCGGTTCTTTTTTTCTCTTTCTATCATCCCTTCTAAGAGGTGATCGTAAGTTTCGCCTGGTTTCTTGAGCCCCGCAAGCTCTCCCCAAACGGCTTTTGATACAGGGATTCGACTAGTCGCGGGCATCCTTGCACCCGTGGGTGTACTCTCGGATGCCGTCATGTTCTCTGTTACGATCTTACTTTCAGGTGCTAGCACCCGCCTGGCTTCAACTCCACCCATGGATTTGCGCATGGCAACGTTGTAAGGACTGTAACTAGATATATCTTGTGATCTTTCGTTATTGCCAGTTACACGCACTTGAGTATAGTGCTCATCCAGTCTAGAATCAGAGCCTATGATATTTTATAAATATGCTTTCGAGGTCGTAAGGTCCCTATGTTACGCTCTGGATTCTACAGCATCTTTTTGATTTAGCCGGTGCTGCTTTTTCGATATCGGG
>RPOO01000190.1 GCA_003857025.1 Methanothrix sp. | reverse complement strand
TTTCGGGCAGATGGAGAGATCGGACATCATCAGGGCGTTGGAGAGCCTCGACAAAAAAGCGGAAAAGGCATCACAGGACTACGAGACTGCGGCGGAGCGTGGCTACTCCGGAGTTTGCATCGATTGCCCATTTATTCCACTCTTTCGGGCGCTGGCAAGGCTGGACGCGTCCGTGGCCGGAGACGCCGGTTGCGCCATCCGCACTACCCGCGAGCCTTATGAATCGGTGGACGTGGTCTACGGCCTCGGCTCCTCCATCGGAGTTGCGTCAGGCTTTATAGAAAAGGGCGTGGCGGTGGTGGGCGACTATGCACTGGCCCATTCGGGTTTGCAGGGCTTGATCAACGCGATTTGGCAGAAGCGTGAGGTTGTTGTGGTGGTGCTCAAGAATAACATGGCTGCCATGACGGGCGGCCAGGCTGTGCCGGATCTGACAAAGCTGCTGGAGACACTGGTGAGGACGCGTTTCATTGAGGTTCCTGGGTCCGTCGAGGAGATTGAATCCGCGCTGAATGAAGAGCTGGCCAAACCGGGCTCTTCCGCAATTGTGGTGAGCGGAAGATGCGCGAAAATTGACAAAAGAATTGGCTGAGAATCGTCGAGAAAAAAAACTGACCTCAAGAAAAAGAGAAGAGGCCGGTCACCGTATGCGGTAAGCTCTCCCGTCCTTCTCAACGCACGCCCATTATTTCCTCTTTCTACAAACTTTTTGCAGAGCGAATTACTGATCCGACAGTTCCAGATAAGCCGCCGCTTCATGCGTCTCGGTAACATTGTAGGCCAGGTTCAGGCTTCCGTAGCCATCGCGGGCAAATTCGAATTGCCAGGTTCCGGGAACTCCGCTGATGACTGCTTTGCCCGTGGAATTCGTAGCCGCCTCAAAGGCATTTCCTGCCGCATCAAGGCCGGTGATCTGAACGCCCGCCAGTGGAGAGCCGTTTATGCTCCCCTTATTGACATCCACAGTCAATTCAACCATCTCAACCTCACTGCCAGGATCCCGGGACTGCATCTGTGTCGGATTTGATTTCGCAGTTGCCTGAAGGTATGCAGCCGCCTCATGCGTCTCAGTTACATTGTAGTTCAGGCTCGCGCTTTCGTAACCATCCTTGGCAAATTCGAATTGCCAGGTTCCGGGAACTCCGCTGATGACTGCTTTGCCCGTGGAATTCGTAGCCGCCTCAAAGGCATTTCCTGCCGCATCAAGTCCAGCGATCTGAACGCCAGCGAGCGGCGCGCCGTTGACGCTATCCTGGTGAACATCCACCGTCAGAACCACCGGCTCGACCTCATTGGCCAGGCTCTCGGAGCCGCTCTGGGACTGCATCGGTGCTGGACTTGCAGTTGCAGGCTCCGCAGCACTAAGATACGCTGCCGCTTCGTGCGTTTCGGTCATATTGTAGTTCAGGATCAGGCTTCCGTAGCCATCCTTGGCAAAATCGAATTGCCAGGTTCCGGGAACTCCGCTGATGACTGCCGATCCGGTAGAATTTGTGAACGCCTCAAAGCCGTTTCCTGCTGCATCAAGCCCCGTGATATGGACGCCTGCGAGCGGAGCACCGTTGACGCTATCCTGGTGAACATCCACCGTCAGTGCCACTTGCAACGGTTTTTCATATGATGATTGCATATTGGCCTCGCCCTGCGCCAGGCTGCCTTGCGATGGAATGGAACCTTGTGACGGGACGCCTGTTGCCTCTGTCCTGGCACCACTTGCCGCCTCGTCCTCCTGGCGGATGAACGCAGCAGCCACCTGTGATTCGGTCACATTATAAACCAGGCCGGCTGATCTGTAGCCGTCCTTGGCTAGCGCAAGGGTCCAGGTTCCGGGCACTCCCCGAAAGAGGATTGCACCGTTCTCGTCGGTCGTTCCTTCAAATATATTTCCTGCCGCATCGCGAACATAGGCATCAACGCCCGAGATCGCCTCCTGGTCCTCGGAATTGGCATCAAGGATGTAGAGGCTCAAAGTGACCAGATCCTCGGCTTGCGTCAGTTGGTCTCTCTGTTGAACCGCTGCATCGTACGATGAACTATATTTGCCGTCTCGCGTCTGAGAGACCGGCGCACCGAAAGCCGTGCTGCAAAGCAGCAGAGACAATAAAATTGCTAAGTAGCATTCTCGCTTCATACCCATCTCCTCCTATTTTGGTTCTTGGCTTTTCGCCATTGTTTGTGAATGTGTATTAATTTGCCGATTTGCGATATAAAAACACCTGGTACAAAGATGTGGGAGACTGTAGATTCTGCGGCAGTGATTGATATTGGGTTCCAGCTTTCAGCCAAATCTTCTTTAATGAGCATCTCTCGATCAGGGATTTCGAGGGCGGAGCCTGCCTTAAAACACTTGCAGGACGCGGGCACAAATCATGAACCTTACCTAAATTTTATATGAGCATCCAGCCGCAATTATCCATTTCGGATATTTGATTTAACGAATCAAGATTAGCGAGACTTCTTTAATTGTTTTTGTTGTTTTTATATTTTATTTAGACACTATTTAGAGGTTGATCCTTTGATTACTGGTATAATCCCTGGCTAAAACGTGTTTGTTCACTTGATTGCAGCTAACTCTCAAATTCCAGGATTAAACATTAATATATCAAATATTTTCTGATTTCATTAGAAGGATCTCAGAAAGATGATCCCGCAATATATATCAAACAGTTTTATAATTATAACTCATTGTCATTGAATTCAATAAACTATTTTTCATAAAGATTGTTTTATACCAAAACATTTATATCGTTAAATGCCGATCTCTGATTTGACAAAAGTCGAATAATGGAGGGCTTCTTCGCCCAATGACTTCGATTTTGTCTGAAAAAGTGAGGTGAATGAATGAATGCGAAATATGCTAAATGTGCAAGATATACGTATGCACTAATGGCCTTAGCGGCTATGTTCGTTTTCGTCTCGCCGACGTTGGCTACAGGTTTGGCCGATGGACATGATCAAAATGGCAAAACCCAATTGAGTGATTTCGACAAGATGTTCTCGGAAGGATCTCTTGATTGGATGCTGCTGCTTGATCAAGCAACCTTGGATAACCTCAAGAATATGAACTCTGCAGAGATCGATAAACTGAAGCAGGATATGCTTAATCGACTCCGGGAGATGGACAATGCAGAGCTGGACAGGCTAAGGGATCAACACAGGCCTGACCTCAGAGATCGGCTCAATGACATGCCTCCCAAAGACCTGGAAAAGTTCAAGTTGCCTTGGCAAGAGGACACTGAAAAGGATCACAAATTGGGCGACAATAAAATTATGCCCGTTGGGTTAAACGGCAGCAAGAACGACGGCAGTAAATTTGACGACCATAAGCCCATCGGAGCTGTGGCAAACAGCGATAATCTATTCGGCAATGGCGTACAAAGCCAATACCATCAGAATCAAGGCATGACTGCACCCGCATCGGGTTCCGGCTCATTCGGCGGCCAGCCGGGCGGCCAAATGGGACCCAGGTAATTTAAGTATATTTAATTTTAAGAATATTTAGTTAATGGGCAGGCATTGCAGTCTGCAAAAGTCCCCACTCCATATTTTATTGCTCGGCATCAGCGATCGAATCGCAGGCCCATAAGGAAGCTACAGGAATCCGGTGATGCCTGGGCCGCTATCCTCCGGCCCCTGCACGTGTCCTGATGATGCGATGTATATCAATCGGTTATCGTTGACGGCGATGTCGCTCGCCGTGCGACCGGCACCGGAAGGAATCGGGATTAAAACCAAAGACTACAACCACAATAATTGCCCAGCAGACAGCATTGCTCATAAGAGAACGAAAAAGGACGAAAGAGAACAAAACATATCGAAATACGAGTATTTATTGGATGTTCGTGCCGACTTGGTTAAGAAATGCTTGATGAATTCAATAGGATTTGGAGAAAATCAGGCGCTAGTGAGGATAATTGATAATTATTGAAGATAATTCTCGATGCTGGTCAGCTTCTCGACGTCGCTCTTGCCGATTCCGGCATCCGCCATGACCTTCTCCTGAACCTCGATGGGCGCTTTGGCCCGCAAAGCCAGCGCCAGGCAGTCGCTTGGCCGGGCGTCGATCTCGTTTTGTTTGGAGTCGCTCTTGATGGTGAGGCGGGCATAGTAGATCCCGCCGTCCAGATCGTCGATGAGCACATTGGTGATGCTGGCGGAAAGGCTCTCCAGGACCGAGATAAAGAGGTCATGGGTCATGGGCCGGGGCGACAGTTCTCCAGAAAGCGCATGGTGAATAGAGATGGCTTCGGAAAGTCCCACAAAGATGGGCACAATCCTTGCGTTTTCATCTTCCAGCAGCACCACCGGCGCAGGAGCATTGCCTTGCGAGTCGGCAATGAAGACACCCTTGACTCTTACAGGAACTGGAGATTCCATATCAACGTCATCTGTGCTCATCTTATAAATCTCCACCGATCTATTTGCGGTCCACGCTGATGCGCACGCAGACCCCTTCAATCTCCCAATCCTTTATCAATTTTCCATTCAGTTCCAGGCCAAGTCCCAGCTCGAACTCCGCAGCCCGAACTTCGCTGGCGATATGATCCTTCTGGCGCATGGCCAAGTCGAGAATGGGCTTGCTCTCGATGTCCACCACGGCCCGGATCTGATCCTCCACCCGCAGGTCCAATTCCTTTCGCATGTCCTGAATCCTGCGAATGATCTCGCGAGAGTAGCCCTCCGACTCAAGCTCCGGCGTGAGTGTGACATTCACGTAGACGAAGCCCTTGGAGAACTCGGCTGCAGAGAGATTTTCCGGCGGCTTTTCCTTGAACTGCACCATCTCTGCCGTTATGTCGTAATTCTTGCCCACAAAGCTGAGGCCCGCCTTTCCGCTTTCGTCAAGCTGCTTCTTAACAAGAGCGGCATTAGCGGTCTTCAAAGCCTCCACGACAAACCTTGCGTCCCCTTTGTGCACGGGCCCGATCTTCTTGTGGACGGGCGCCATCTCCAGGTCCATCTGGGGCTTCTCACCCGGTGAGAGGACTGTGATCTTCTTGGAGTTGGTCTGGCCCCTGAGAACGGATTCCAGGTTGTCCAGGTCAACAGTGTCCTTGGCAGGCGCGATCACGATATCCGAGACCGGCCAGCGCAATTTGCGGCCGCTCTTCTGGCGGGCGTTGGAGGACGCTTCAGCAATCTCCCTCACCAGGGACATGCTGGCCTCCAGGCGCTTGTCGATGCGGCTTGCATCCGCTTTCGGCCACTCGCACATGTGCACCGACGGGGGAGCATTGGGATCGAGCCCGACCACCAGATTCTGGTAGATGGCCTCGGAAAGGAAGGGCGTGAACGGTGCCATGACGCGGCTGAGCTTGACCAGCACTTCATAAATGGTGGCGTAGGCGGCCAGCTTGTCCGGGTCGTCCTGCTCGATCCAGGTGCGAGGGCGGACCAGTTGGATGTACCAGCGGGAAAGGTCCTCCAGGATAAAATCGGAAATGGAGCGGATGATGCGATGCAGCTGGTATTCTTCCATGCTTTTGGTGACATCCTCGGCCAGGCTGTTCACCCGGGACAAGATCCAGCGGTCCTCGGCGCGCAGGCTCTTCTCGTATTTGGACAGATCTGCCTTGTCGGCATCGAACTTGTCCAGTATCATGTAAGGCAGAGCGAAGCGGTAGGCATTCCAGAAGATATTGAGCATGCGGGCAGTGTTCTCCATCGCTTCCCAGGAGAAGTGCAGATCCTCCCAGGGGGCATTGGCTCCCAGCACGTAGGCGCGCAGGATGTCGGCTCCGAACTTCTGCACGACCTCTTCCGGCTGGACGATGTTGCCGATGCTCTTCGACATCTTGCGGCCCTGATCGTCCAATGTGAAGCCGTGCATGAGCACGCTCTTGTAGGGCGCTCGGCCAAAGGAGACCATAGAAGCGCCTAGCTGCGAGTAGAACCAGCCGCGCGTCTGGTCGTGCCCTTCCGTAATGAAGTCCGCCGGCCACCATTCCTGGAACTCTTTTTCTTGACTTGGGAAGTGCAGCGTTGCCCAGGAGGCCACGGCGCTGTCAAACCAGACATCGAAGACATCCGGCGAGCGCACCATCTTGCCGCCGCAGGAGCAGTTCCAGGTTACGGCATCAACATCCGGTCGGTGCAGGTCGTTTA
>RPOO01000189.1 GCA_003857025.1 Methanothrix sp. | reverse complement strand
CGAGCCAGACGGGTGAGCCGAATGTCGCAGGAATCACGGGCACAATTGCCCAAGCTCTTCACACCGTACGATGATATTGCCTTGCCGTTTTTCCTCGGTCCGGGAAATTTTTGCGCATAAGATCCGCTGGCGAGTCGTCAATGGATACGGCAGGCAACTTTGCACAGCGGAAAAAAGCCCACTCTTTTGCAGCGGAGAGCCTTTGCAGGGAAACAATTATAAATGGGATCATCAATGCAAAGTGCGGACCGGGCCCGTAGCTTAGCCAGGTTGAGCGCACGGCTGATAACCGTGAGGTCACGCGTTCAAATCGCGTCGGGCCCATTTTCTTTTTATTTCAATGTGTGATGCATGGCTTTTAAAACGACGGCTAATCGCAATGCAGCAAATTACTAAACATAGGAAAAAGAGATGCAAAAAAGAATATTGGTTTTTATTGATTTATGATTTCTACTTGGACAAATCGCCTTCGAGAATCATATTCATGACGTAGTCGAAGGGTAAAGCCTGGCACCAGCCGGCCTTCTCAAAGATGGACATGAAACATACTCCCACCAGCTTCTTGTATTTCAACCGGGACAGAAAATCCTTCATCTGCGAACTTTGGACTCCGATCTTAGGCATGGCCATGCCGCCCAGGATGACCACCACATCTACATCCACGTCTGCATCCGCATTCGCGGCCTCGCCAAGCTCCATGCCATACTCGGTGGCAAAGATGCGGCGCGCTTTCTTCTCCTCTAGGCCGGGCACGAAGGCCAGCTCCTTCTCTCGCACCGGATAGCCCAGGAATAAGGCAAAAGGTGTGCAAAATCCCGGAGAACCTACGAAAACAATTCTCTTGTCATCCTTGACCAGATCCCGGAAGCCGTTCAACATGCCGCCCAGGCCCTTCACATCCTGTATCTTCTCCATAATGATCGATTAGCCAAATGGCTTTATGAAGCATTAACCTTTGGCGTCAAGCTCACCTTCGGCATCAATCTCAAATTTGCTGGGCTCCTCGCGGCGCATACCAGAAAGGGTGCCATAAATATCATGCTTAGCAGAGCTTGTTCTTTGGCAGGAACTTGTTTTTTGTGAGAAAAGCGCCTGGCGAATATAATACCCGACCTTAACACATTTTTAATCGCCCATTTTCTTGCCGTCACAATTTCGAGGATTCAAAACGTTTATGAGGAGAGAGAGGCTTTGGAGATGCTTTGATGTCTAAGAGATCTGTGGATAAGGGAGACGTGGGTAAAACTCCTTCGGCTGGGGCCAAAGATGCCAAGCCGCTGGATGCCTCATCGGCCTCTCTTAAGCAAAAGGCCAAGGCAATTGACAAGGCCAATATTTGGCAGAACAGCGACTTATCCTGGTATGCGGGGCTAATAGTCGCGGCGCTCTTCTCGTTCTATCTGCGAGCCATTGTGCCCTGGAATGATGTCTTCATTGGGGGCAAGGTCATCTTCAGCAGCGAGAGCGACGCCTGGTATCACATGATGCTGGCTAAAGGCACTGTAATCAACCTGCAGCGGCTCTGGTTCGACCCCATGACGTATTTCCCGCATGGAACGCCCACTCACTTCGGCCCCTTCGTCAGCTGGGCCATCACCGTCTTCTCCTACATCTTCGGACTGGGACACCCCAGCATGCATGTTGTGGAAGTTGTTGGAGCATTCCTGCCGGCGGTCCTCGGCGCTCTGCTGGTCTTCCCGGTTTACTTCATCGGTAGGGAGATGGGCGGCAAGAGCTGCGGCCTGATCTCGGCGTTGATCGTGGCAGTTCTTCCCGGACAGCTCTTCAACCGCACCGTCCTTGGCTTCACGGATCACCATGCGGCAGAGATCTTATTCAGCACGCTGACAATGATGTTCTTCATCCTCGCCCTGCATTCGGGAAGGAAGATGACGCTTGATGCGGTTCAGAAGAAAGCCTCGACACTTAAGGAGCCGCTCCTGTACGCGGCCCTTGCCGGCGTCTCTTTGGGCCTGTACATCGATGCCTGGTCATCAGGATTCCTTTTCGAGGGCATCATTCTGCTCTTCGTTATCCTGCAAAGTGCAGTGGACCACATGAAAGGCAGAAGTGTGGAATATTTGGGAATTTGCAGCGGCGTAACCTTCTTTGTGGCCACGCTCGTCGTGCTTCCCTTTGTTCAGCCTTATTACGGATTTAACCATTATCTTTATTCGCTCTTCCAGCCAACCATTCTATTGGTCGGTGTGGCAGCAGTGCTCTTGTTCTCGATGCTGTCCAAATTCATCGAGGAGAAGGGATTTGCCAGATACTATTACCCCGGTGCTCTTGCTATTGTTGTAGTGCTGGGCACACTGATTCTGGCTCTGGCAGTGCCCGAGTTCACAAGTACACTCTTCTCCGGCCTGAACATCTTCCAGGCAAAGACTGGCGGAGCGGCGACTGTGGGCGAGGCCGCGCCGCTGTTGACCTATCAGGGCGATGTATCCTGGTCGAGCATGCTGGCCAACTTCCCGGCATTCGGAAACATCGTGCTCCTCTCGTCCTTCTTCCTGGCCATCATCGGCATGGCATTGATATTGATGCGCTATGTCCGAAGCCAGAAGCCTGCAGATCTCTTGCTTCTCACCTGGTCGATTCTGCTTCTGGTCATGACCCTGGCTCAGAACAGGTTTGCCTACTACTATGGAATCAATGTGGCCCTGCTGACGGGCTATCTGGCATTCTGGATCATGCAAAGGAGCGGAGTTCGTGAGGAAGTAGGAATCATCGATACCAAAGAGCCGATCCAGTTCTTGACTTCGAACTTGAAGGTGATTGCATCAGCCCTTCTCATCTTCATCTTCCTCATCTATCCGGCACTGAGCACCAGCCTGATTGTGGCCAGCTATACCGATGGGCCGGAATCCGACTGGATGACGTCCACGGCATGGCTGGAGAACAACACCCCCAGCCCCGGCATGGATCTCTATGAAAAGTATGTGCGGCCTGCCAGCGGGCAGTATGCCTATCCAGATGCTGCTTACGGCATCATGTCCTGGTGGGACTACGGCCACCTCATTGAGACCATCGGCCACCGCATACCCAATGCCAATCCATTCCAGCAGGGTATCGGCAACGTGAAGACCGGCGTTTCGGGATCGTCTCCCTTCTTCCTGGCCGAGAATGAAACCAGAGCGGAGAAGGTTTTAGCCGGCCTCGATTTGAACCGTTCGCCCTATCTGAACACAAAGTATGTGATGATCGATCTGGATATGGCCACGGGCAAGTTCCATGCCATGGCCGCATGGAGCGGAATTTCCGTCTCAAAATATATTGCTGCGGTCTACCAGCCGCAAGGAGAGCAACTGGTGCCGGTTCAGATATATCTTGAGCCGTACTTCAAGTCCATGACGTCTCGCCTGTACTTCTTCGATGGCACGGAAGTAGCAGATGGCGAAGGTGTCGGCTTGGCTTACCGAGGCACGGCGCTGGAGAACGGCGCTACTGTTCCAGTGCTGACTCAGTCACCCAAGATCAGCAATAACTATTCCGAGCTACAGGCGTTCGCCCAGGATAGCATAAAAGCAGGAGATATGGCCGTGATTGGTGCCACGAGTCCTGTCAGCAGTCCATTCCCATTGGAAGCCATGCAGCATTACCGCCTGGTTCACGAATCCGAGACTGCGGTGACAAGCGACGGGCAAAAGAGGGTCAAGACCTTCGAGCATGTGCCCGGCGCGGTGGTGCAGGGAAGTGCCCCGGCTGGCACGATCGTGTCCGCGGGCGCGGCGATCATGACCAACGAGAACAGGGCATTCGTCTACCGCCAGTCCAATATAACCGACTCCAGCGGCAAGTTTACCCTGGTTCTCCCCTACTCGACGGAAGGTCCGATTGCGAGCGGCACGAACTTCGACACCAAGCCCCTTGGTCCCTACCAGATCTCGGTGGGCGACAAGACCTACGAGGTAAGGGTGCCTGAGGAGTATGTCCTCAACGGATCGGTCATCACCATATGAAGCTCCTGGAAGAGATGAGCTGGCCCGAGATTGAAGCGGGATTCGAGCAGACCCGGACCGTGATCCTACCCGTGGGAGCCACGGAGGAGCACGGGCCTCATCTTCCCATTTTTACGGACACGATCCAGGCCGTTGAAGTGGCACGCGAGGCGGCAGCGCGGCACGACCTATTCCTGGCACCGTCCCTGCCCTACGGCGTCTGCCGCAGTACAAGGTACTTCCCCGGCACGATAACTGTGGGCCACGATGCCCTGCGCGCCTTTGCCGCGGATCTGCTGCTATCATTTTATGACAGCGGCTTTAGGAACGTCATGATCCTGACCGGCCACGCCGGAGGGCTGCACATGGCGGCCCTGGAAGAGGCATGTCAGAATGCGGTGGAGGTGCGCGACTTTCGCGTGAGCCTCGTATCGTTATTCGATCTGATCGACACCAAAACGGTGGAGACGCCCGGCGACGGCCACTCCGGCGAGATCGAGACATCGCTCATGATGCAGATTCGAGGCGATCTGGTGGCGGGAAAGCCGGACAAGCACTTCCCCAGCCGCCCAAGGTTCCTGATTCAAAAGAACGTGCGCCATCTCATGGGCAACGGTGTCATGGGCGACCCCAGCCGCTCCGCGCCCGAAAAGGGAAAGATGTTCTTCGAGATGGCTGTGCAGGGAGTCCTGGAAGCCGTCCGGGAGCTGGAATCCGACGCAGGAAACAAATGAACGGATGAGCGGATCTGATTCTCGATCACGCTCATTTTCCTGATTTCTTTTTTCCTTTGCGGCAATTTTGAGGGCATTTGCGGTTAATTTGCCGGCTGTTCGACAGATTTATAAATCATCAATCTAACCGAAAAAACGTGCCTGAGATGACAGCAAAATCTTCATTCGTCGATCACAAGATCAGGCTCCTCAAGCCGAAGAGACTAGCTATGGGCATCTTCGGCCACTTAGTCTTTTCTTTCTTTTGATTTATGGGCTGAGGGCGACCATGAAAAGCTTACAGTCGTCCAAAAATTCGCCCGCGCGGGATGATACGATGTTAGCTGAAAGCGACGCAAAAGTACTGAAGGCGATATCCGAAGGCGAGACCGATCCCCAAACTATCGCCGAAAAGCTGGACCTGAAGGTAGAGGCGGTGCGAGCCTCAGCCGACGCTCTTGAAGAATGCGACCTGGTCAAGGTTACCAAGTCGGTGGATGAGGTCTTTTCCCTCACCGAAGAAGGGAAAAAGTATGCGACGGAGGGATTGCCGGAGAGGGGCTTGCTAAAAGCCATTGGCGTCGGCAAGAGCATGGCAGAGATAACGAATAATCCAACCTTTAAGATAGGCCTTGGATGGCTGCGTAAGAAAGGCTGGGCCATGATTCAAGCCGGAGTTCTCAAACCGGTGGGAGTTGCGCCCAAAGGCAAGGATGAAGAGGTTCTGGAGATGTTGCTGGCCGGACCCGAGAGCAGTTCCGTTTTGGACGCAAAGGGCCTGGCGGATCTCAAGAGCCGGGGGCTGGTAACTTCGATCAAGACCAAGGCATGGCGCTACGAGATCACCTCTGCCGGAAAGGAAGCCGCGTCCGAGATCGAGACCACCGCCGCAGAGTCTCTCATTGCCATCACCTCGGCCATGATCAAGACGGGCGTTTGGGATGGCGATTGTTTGAAGTACAACGGCAAGCTCTACCGCGCCCGGCCTTACAACGTCGCCCTCGCTGCAGACAAAATCTACCCCGGCAAGAGGCATCCCTACCAGCGGCTCATCGACCGCATGAGGGAGATCATGCTGGAGATGGGCTTCACCGAGATCAAGGGGCAGGTAATCCAGTCCAGCTTCTGGAATTTCGACGCACTCTTCCAGCCGCAGGATCATCCCGCCCGCGAGATGCAGGACACATTCTACCTGGACGGCAAGGCGGAGATTCCCGACTACTCTCGCGTTAAGGAGATGCACGAGTGCGGTGGAGACACCGGATCGTGCGGCTGGGGCGGGCGCTGGAGCCCCGATATCGCCCGCCAGGAGGTTCTGCGCACCCACACCACCGGCGTGACCATCAAGTATCTGCACGACCACCCCCAGCCGCCCGTCAAGGCCTTCGGAATCGACCGCGTCTACCGGCGCGAGGCCATCGACGCCACGCATACGCCGGAGTTCGAGCAGCTGGAGGGCATCATCATGG
>RPOO01000188.1 GCA_003857025.1 Methanothrix sp. | reverse complement strand
TTGCGGGAGGATATCTTTGAGTTGATCAGCCACGTCGATCCCGAAAAAGCTGTGGTCAACCTCTTCACGCCGGGCCTGGAGATGACGGTGGAAAAGGCGGTCAGGCTCAGAGAAGCAGGGCTGTATAACCTGATCGTGGGAATCTACAGTGCCGATCCCGAAGAGCACGACCGGGTGCGCGGCGTTCCGGGCGCTCACGCCAAAGCAGTCGATGCCATCAAGATTGCTCTTGATACCGGACTTATGGTCACCATGTCCTGCCATATCAAATCAGGACAGGTCGATCGGATATCGGAGCTTTACGATCTCGCCGCGAAGCTGGGAGTGCAGGAGCTTTCCATCTGGGAAGGAATGCCGAAAACTCCAGAAGAGCGGCTCACCCAGATCGAGCGCGAGAAGATAATCGAAATCTACCGACGGGTCAACTCCTCACCCACTGGGCCTCGCCTCTTTGCCAACACCTATTTCGAGGGCCAGATGCTGGGCTGCATGGCCGGCAGAAAGTGGATGCACATAGGCGTGGACGGCAGCGTTCGCGGCTGCCCATATCTTAAAGAGAGCATGGCAAATGTCCGCTGCGGGAGCCTGGAAGATGCATGGAAGGCCCTGAGAAGGTCAGGCAAGTTCAATGACTTCATCCGCACCTGCCCGGCTCAAGATCTCTTTATTTGATGGCGGCATTTTAGGGTCACAAGATGACGGTTTTCTTTTTTTGTTCAGATCCTTGAATCGCATCCTTCACCCATTTCCTCTCTCACATATTTTTCGTCTTTTTATTCTTGTTGCAGAAGATTTATTAAGTAAAGGCTTATTAATAATATTCGTAAGATGGCAAATCCGCTCTTCGAGTCGGCAGGTCCATTCTCGAATATAAGTTACGGAAAATTATTAGTACAGATATGGGCTATTCTTCCCCTGAGGTAGGACATGGGTTTCATCAGTGGTTTCAAGCGGAGTCTTGATGCCTGGATCAATAGCATATTCAAGAAGAAGAGGGCTAAGATAGGTCTTTACGGCCCGCCAAATGCCGGCAAGACCACATTGGCCAACCGAATTGTTCGCGACTGGAGCGATGGCGAGAGCTTCGGCAGTGTCTCGCCCATCCCACATGAGACCCGCAGGGCCATGCGAAAGGAGGGCGTGATGATCAATGCCAACGGTTCGAGCATCGAACTGGATATCGTGGACACGCCGGGCATGGCCACGAAGATCGACTTCAAGGAGTTCATGGCCTTCGGGCTCTCCGAGCAGGAAGCGAAGAAAAGGGCAAAGGAGGCCACCGAGGGCGTCATCGAGGCCATCAAATGGCTGGACGATCTGGATGGCGTGCTGCTGGTTATGGACTCGACGGAAGACCCCTACACCCAGGTTAATGTGACGGTGATAGGCAACATGGAGGCCAGGAAGCTTCCGCTTCTCATCGTGGCCAACAAGATGGATCTGCCCAACGCCTCGCCGTCCCGCATCAAGGCCGCTTTCCCCCAGCACGCTATGGTGCCCATTTCGGCCCTGGAAGGATCGAATATCGACGACCTCTACAAAGCGATAGCTCACAATTTCGGGTGATCTGATGAGAGAAGTGCAGATGGATCTTGTCTCCGGAGAGAAGCTGGAGAACATGACCTCGATGGAGAAGATCAGGCTAATCCTTGATAAGGTCAAAACAGGTCGCATTGTTGTCCTGGAAAGCGGGCTCACTCCGGATGAGGAGGTGCGTCTGATCGAGATGACCATGACCGAGATTCGGGTGGACGAGTTCTCAGGAATTGAGATCGAGAGCTATCCATCCAAGAAAGAGGGATCGCTTTTCGACAAACTCTTTGGCAGAAACATCAAGGGCAGGCTAACCGTCATCGGCCCGGCCAACCAGCTGCGCACTATTGAGAAGGACAAATACCAGATCAGCACCAAGGTCTCTGTGGGAGACTAAAGGCCGGAGAAAAGATGCCTCATATCTGCACTCGCTGCAACAATGTCTTCGAGTCCGGCGAGGATATCCTGAAGGGCTGTCCCGTCTGCGGCTGGAAGAAGTTCATGTTCGTGCGAAAGAAGCTTGTCCAAGGCGATGGTCTATCCGCTGCACCCGAGCAGATCATAACCAAAGCAATGGGCGTGCGAGTGCCTCCCAGGAATGTGGCCATAGACGAGTACGAGGTCCAGAGAGTTGGGAGAACGGTTGAGAGATCCGAGGAGGCAGCTCCGACGGAAAAGCCATCTAACGTTCGCGCATCTTTCCAGGCTCATTCCGAGCCTTCGCTCGATCTAAATGATGCCGCTTGGCAGAGTTCTCCTGCCCGATCGGACACCGTTCGCTTGGATGATGAAAAGCCTGAAAAAGCGCCTCAGAGTTCCGTGCCTAAAAATCTGATAACAGCTCGCTGCCATCCGACCGAGGTGTCGAACGGGGTATCGAACGAGTCATCTCCCGTAATGCATAGCATAAAGAGCGCAAAGACACCACCAACACCAGCCCTTGTGCAGTCAGAGGAAAATAAGGTGGAGAGCATCAAAATAACCGGGCCGGGAACTTATGAACTGAATCTGCCGTCCCTCTTCGAAAGGGACGAATTGATCATGGCGGTGAAGGAAG
This sequence comes from Methanothrix sp., assembly GCA_003857025.1. Classification (GTDB taxonomy): domain Archaea; phylum Halobacteriota; class Methanosarcinia; order Methanotrichales; family Methanotrichaceae; genus Methanothrix. The sequence goes on along the minus strand of RPOO01000188.1, from coordinate 3,602 downwards.
GAACTTATTTCATAGATCTATCGTCCGCTTTCCGAAAGGGCAAGAAGGATTGACGGGATCAATTGAATTGAGATTATCCCAGACAATTCAATCCCGAACAATTTTTATCGTTATATCCTTCCAATCAACATTTACGCCACGCAGAGACTCGGCCATGGCGATTGCGACATTGCCCATGAACTCCTGGGTAAAGGCATTCAACGCAATGCCTTTGTCATCAACCTTCAGCTCTACCGACATTCTGGTATCCTCTTGATCTTTGGCTTTCATTCTGTTTTCCGGTTGAAGTGACCTGCTGAGTCCGGTATTTTTATTCTCCGAATCACTACCTGGCCCTGGCTTTGCTTTAAGCTCCGCCGAATATTGCGATTGGTGGAGTGTAGACGGTTGCATTAGCAGCTATTGCCTGGGGCAATGTAACTACGGATCCGGCAATGTTTGACGCATTGGCGTTCTTGACGGCGAACATGGGTGTAACTGTTATCGCAGATGCGCCTTTGATCAAAGTTGCAGCATCATTCGACCCCGCCTTCTTTCCTAAGGTGCTGAGATCCAATACGCTCTTGTCCGTTTGGCCGCCTAATGCGATGGGAGCAATGGTCGGCATGTTGGGCGAGACTTTTGGCAGTACAGTAACATTCTGAGAAGTGCTCTTGCCGATGGTGCTTAAGTCAAGAACATCTGCGGCGCTGGCCGAAGCCACGACGCCTGCCAGGAGCACGGAAACTACAAAGACTGTGAGAATCAACTTCATTTATGAACCTCCTTTCTCTAAAGGGTCCTCTCAATTCAACCCTTTTTTCTGGTACTTGAGCTTTAACCATTTATTCCTTTTGCTGATATTCAAGGAAATTCCAATGCAATAGCCCGGAATTGTATGGGAATGATTATAGAATGCCGGTTAAAAAGATCATTATTGGCTTAATATTATTGAGGCAGACATAGATTATTATTTATAATTTATCATAATTAATTAAATTTCCGGTAAAAAGAACTCGTCAATGATAATGAACTCGTCGACAAAAAAAGAGGATTGCTGCCAGGTAACCCTAGCAGTCGATTCCCTCGCAAGGCGCTCGGATTCTATCGGGCACAGGGTTCTCATGGAACTTGATGGTCTTCTCGGCCTCGAACTTTCCGGTGAACATCTCGTGGGCCTTGATATCCTTGTAGAATATCTTATGCCAGGTGGCATCAGTGCCCCATGTGCCGTTGAAGCTGTTCTTGGTCTCGATGCCGATCAGGTGGGTCGGGATATACATGCCGTTGTCCGCGGTCATAAGTTCCTCAACCTGAGAGGTGTTTCTTCCTGCATCCTTGAGCTTGCCGATGAGCTTCTCAGGGCTGACATTCCGGAAATCCCTTGGCTGATAGGGCGTGGTCGAGGCAAAGAACGATGTATCGTCCTTTTCCATCTCATTCACGGAGTACATTTCCTGAACGTCTGCACCGATTCCGCCATAGAATGCTTTGGAATGCAGATATTTTCCGCCGGTGAGAGGCGTTGTTCCGGAGTAAGTCATCTTGGTAGTCTCATACAGATTCAAACCAGACGCATTACCGCCGTTGACTGAACTCACGTTCCTCTTGAGCTTGTCCGGGTCCTGAGAATAAGCATTCTCGGAATCCAGCTCAAGGTCGCCGTCTCCGGCCATGGTGTTATAGTATTCGAGAGCGATTTTTTTGTCGATAATGGATGTGCTGACGTCAACCACTCCCGATCCAGCTACCTTTTGATTTTCACAAAACTGCTCATACTGTACCGGCGGTACCAATGGTGGGTTTGCCAGCACAGTGCCGCAACCCCCTATCAAGGCGATTGCTAATACTGCTACTAATACTACTCCCTTCATTTTCTTTTTCGCCCCCTTTTTCAAAGCGGTTAATTTTAAGCTATTTCGCCATTTCAGCGAGATTTAGCCATTATGCAATCTGTTACTTTTATATTATATAAATTTATCCTTTTAAAAATCAAATATAAACCAGAATATTCTTGAAAACAGGGGCAGTTTGATCATTTAATCATTTTTTTTATTGTATAATTCAGAATATACAGTCCCAAATGTGCAGTTCAGAAAGTGTAGTTTCAGAAATGGCAATTTCAGAAAGCATTTTGCACCTTCTAAGAATTACATGCAAGTGTTCATTGTAAGAGATTCATGAATGTATCACAATACGTCAAGGCTCTGCAAATTCCAGGGCCAAGGCATTCTGTCCAGCATCGCCATCTTCATTTGCCCCGAGCCTAAGAGTGCCACATCCCGAGCTAAATGGGGGGCGATGAGACTGCAAGAACCACAATCACAACAAGACAAAAAGAATCAAAATCAAAGGCAGAAATATTTGGGAGAGCGGGGCTTGATCGCCCTCATAACCTTTCTCAGCGCCTTCGTGCCCCTGTCTACCGATCTCTATCTTCCTGCCTTGCCGGGGATGGCGAAGTACTTCGGCGTCTCTGCAGATCTCACCAACCTGACACTGATCTTGTTCTTCGTCTTCTTTGCCGCCGGGACTCTATTCTGGGGTCCGCTCAGCGATAAATATGGCCGCAGGCCGGTATTGCTCATCGGGCTTTCTATCTATTTCCTGGCGGGCCTCGGATGCGCGGTATCCTTAGATATTTATCAGCTCATCCTGTTTCGCATTTTGCAGGCAATCGGCGGCAGCGGGGCCTTTGCCGTCGCCACGGCCATGATCAAAGATGTCTATGACAGCAAGAGCCGCGAGCCCATCCTGGCCCTGGTTCAATCCATGGTCCTGATCTCTCCGGCGGCAGCTCCCGTCCTTGGCGCTCTTCTGCTCAAATTCATGTCCTGGCGGGGAGTATTTTATGCGCTGGCAGCCGTCGGGCTCCTGGCATTGGCCGGAAGTATCGCTCTGCAAGAGACGATCGACAAGCGCTCCACCGGATCGATGCTGGACGCTGTCGCACGTCTCGGAAAGGTCGCCTTGAATCCAGGCTTCTCATCGCTGTTGGTGGTGTTTTCCCTGCTGAGCATCTCCTCGCTCGCTTTCATCGCATCGTCCTCGTACATCTACATCAACGGATTCGGCCTGAGCGAGCAGACTTACAGCTACTACTTCGCCCTCAATGCCTTCGGCATGATCGCAGGGCCCATGCTCTACATGCGAGTGTCGAAAATGGCAAGCCGCAGGTCGATCATCATCGGCTGTTTTGCCGCCGTATCTTTGAGCGGGCTATTGGTGGCCGTGCTCGGCGGCCACAGCCCCTGGCTCCTCGCGACTCTCCTGCTGCCCTCCACAGTCGCCGCCAGTGCCGTCCGAACTCCCGGTGCCAACCTGATGCTGGAGCAGCAAAAAGAGGATACGGGCTCTGCAGCCGCTCTCATGAGCTGCTTTGGCATTTTCATGGGCAGCATCGGCATGACCATCATTTCCCTCAAATGGAGCAACACCATCCTCGTCCTGGGAGTCATGAATATCCTGACGGGCTTGACCTGCGGTGTGCTATGGCTGCTGATCTCCCAGAGGCCGTTTGTGAAATGTGTTCCGGAGAGGTTTGTGGCAGCGGCAAAATAGAGCCGAATTCGAAGTTCAATATTAATGCAGAATCAGATTTGGAATCAGATTTGGAATCAGAT
>RPOO01000187.1 GCA_003857025.1 Methanothrix sp. | reverse complement strand
TCTATGGGGTAAAATGTACCATTACTTCAAGCTCAACCGCGAGGAGTTTATGGACCACTACCACAAGCGAAGCAATATCGAAGCCACTAACGCAGCCATCAAGCGCAAGTTTGGCGAGACATTGAAATCCAAGAATCCAACCGCCCAAGTGCATGAATTACTTGCTAAAATAATTGCGTACAACCTAACCGTGGTAATTCACGAAATGTACGAAAATGGGATACAACCTGAGTTCTTGCAACTAAAGTCAGAAGCATGAATCTAAAGTAGGGTCAAAACCTTACTTTAGATGCAAAGCCCCTGCAAAGGCTCTCCGCCGCAAAAGAGTGGGCTTTTTTCCGCTGTGCAAAGTTGCCTGCCGTATCCATTGACGGCTCGCCAGCGAATCCGATGCGCAAAAATTTCCCGGACCGAGGAAAAACGGCAAGGCAATATCATCGTACGGTGTGAAGAGCTTGGGCAATTGTGCCCGTGATTCCTGCGACATTCGGCTCACCCGTCTGGCTCGTCAGACTCTCTCAATTGTGTATTTCTTCGACAACCTTAAATCGGTGCAAGAAGGATTTAAAAAGCAGTGAATTATATGGACACCCCCCAGAAAGAGACTAAAGAGGATTTGAAAGGCCTCTATGACCTGGCCATTCCCTTGAGCATGCCTGTCTCCGTGATCGGCGAGCTGGTTGAGAAGTTCGATCTGGATCTTTTGAGAAGGAACGGCAAGATGGACATGACCGGCGAAGTGATGGACAGGGAGATCCTGGTGCTGAGGGGCGACCTGGAGACTGTTAGGGCAGCCGAGAAATATATGTTCGAGGCCCTGGACAGAAAAATAGCGGATTGGAATAAGAAAGACCGGGAAGAGAAATACAAGAAATATTATGAGGAGCAGGCCCAGGCCAGGATGAAAGAGCTGAAGGATAATCCGGAAGCTTCAACTAATTGGGATCTGACGGCCACGCAGTAGCGGCGCCCGTCAATCATAACCAATTATTTCAGGTCGATCATAACCCACTTATTCTTTCCTTCCCAAAGCTTCAGGGAGACCAGCCGGACGGGAGTGCCCGAAAGATCCTTTTTCAGCCTCTCACATATCCACTGGGCAATTCTTTCTGCGGTGGGGATCGGCAATAGGTCGTTCAGGCAATGATGGTCCAGATCCTCCAGCGCAGCGGTCAGTATTCGCTTGAGCTGATAGAAGTCCAAAACGAACCCATCCGCACCGACTTCGCCTTCCACTACTATCTCCACCTGGTAGGTGTGGCCGTGCAAATTGGCGCATTTTCCCTGGTAGCCGGGCAGGCTGTGCGCGGCATCGAACTCTGTCGTCAATCCGAGCTTCATTCCTGCGCCCTACCATGCCGCCGATCGATCTCATCCAGCTGATCGAGCATCTTTCGTAGAGCTGTTCGCACGGCATCCGAGAAGCTCACGAACTTCTTTCCGTCGCCGACATGAGCATTGACATCATCAACGATGTGCTGTGGTATATCTACGGTAACTTTGGGCATGCATTCCTCTGGTATGGCTGGGAGAATTGCAGGGCCTTATTAATAGCTTTTTATGCTCCAATTTACGCTGTGTCCTCATTCAAGCACAAAATTTCGTTTCATGCATCATTCGTGCCCATTTTTTTGCGCGCTGAATTTCTATTTTCTCATTCTTCGCGGGCAAGATCAGCAGGCGCTTCAGCCAGCGCGACCAGGGCCTTTGCCTCCATGAAATGCAGCTTTGCAGGCACAAGCAGGATGTGCAGCGGCCCGCCGAAGTCGTAGCTCTTCAGGCATGAGAGCCGATCCGCTTTCACAACCGCATCCGGAGCACCGGCACGAGCGATGCCGACGCCTAAGTGGTCGACCAGGATGTGCTCGCCTGCATTGTCTTGCATTTCCAGAAGAAGCGCCGCGCCTTCGTTGACGGTCATGAACCGCTCGCCACTGTCCGCGCACTGAATATCCAGGAAGAGCATGGTATGCAAATTGCGTGCCAGGTTCTCTTTCAAGACCAAGTATGGCGTCTCGGGAATGATGCGCTTACCCCTTGAGACGTAGGGAAAAGGAATTGTGGTCGACCTTCCGAAGCGATAATTTTGCAGGCCGCACAGGCCTGATACGGCGGTGACGATAGATGATGAATGAATGAGCACCGTCTTTATGCCCAATTCCGCCGCTCGCAGCCGCAGGTCGAGATGGGTCGTCGAAACCATCGCATCCCCCCCAACCAGGAAGGCCACGTCCTTGTTCCTGGCTTCCTCCAGCCATACCGGCTCGCCCTCCACGTCGGTGCGGGAGAGAAGATGGATCTTTTTGCCGTAAAGTGCCTCCAGCATTTCTATTGATGCGCCCATCAGCCGCGATGTGTAAAACTCGGCATAAACCTTGTCGGCAGCACGAACGGCATCCAGGCCCTTGACGGAGATGTCGCGCTCGTCATAGAGGCCAAGACCGATGAAGATAAGCATAATTTTCCCTTCGCCCCACCGAGCTTAAAAACGCTCCCTCTTCGACCTGCAATTCAATGCTCTCATTTCAGCTGAAGCCGGGTCGCGACGTGCCTTCTTCTGGCCGGCAGAGTCTTTCGGTAAATCTATATCCCATCTCACCAGAATGATTGGCATGATTGGCAGGGCAACTCAAGTGGTGGATTGCAGGGAGAGCATGGGGCTGGCCAAGGGCGGCGGCCTGGCCCAGAGGGGAACGCTCTCCGAGGCTACAAAGCCGGATGTGATCGCCATCGCCATGTCGCCGGGAAGGCGTCATATCACAAAGCCCGTCTGCGAGATGACTTACGGTCTGCGCCGGGAGGGCATCCAGACCAGCGTTCTCGTCCTGGAGGCGGGAACCGGCGTCCCGGAAAGCTTCCCCCAGGCATCGCGAGGCTACGGCCCGACCTTTGGGCTTAACGAGAGGGAGATCGAGCAGGTCGCGCGCCACAAGATCGCAGTCTTCCATCTGGGAAATGTGCGCAGCCACGTCATTCACAAGGTCAAAGAGATTCTCTCGCAGGTGGACATTCCGGCAGTGGTGGTCGCCCAGTGCCCGATAGATCTGGAGGACTTTGCTCGCGAGGGCATAAAAACCAGGACCGTCAAGCCGCCGCGCCAGAAGGTCCAGACCAAAGGTGAGGTCGTAGATATCGTTACGGGCATCACGCGAGGAACGACCTGCACCCGTGTCAAGCTCAACACCCTGGCCAAGGTCTTGAACAAACATCTAGCGGAGATCTACGCCCAGGAAGCCAAAGAGGCAGCGCTCGCTGCCAAGAAAAAGAAGAAATAAATCAGCAAGCAATTATCAATATTTTATATTTATATCTCATTTTCCGTTTTATCTTGTTTTCATTTTATCCCTCGATGAGGATTAATACTATCCCGCGGAGGGGAAGGCGATGAAGTACGTAGTTCTCCTGGGCGACGGAATGGCCGATCTGCCCATCCCGGCCCTGCAGGGCAAGACGCCTCTGCAGGCGGCATCGACCCCGAACATGGACCTGCTGGCGAAGCAGGGCCGCTGCGGCCTGGCCAGGACGGTTCCGGACGGCTTTCCGCCGGGAAGCGATGTGGCCAACCTATCCGTGATGGGCTATTTGCCCCAGAAGTACTACACCGGTCGCGCGCCGCTGGAGGCTGCGGCAATGGGCGTGCATCTGGACAATGGTGACATCGCATTTCGCTGCAACTTCGTGACCGTTGAGGACGGCATCATGTCGGACTATAGCGCCGGGCATATCACCTCCGAGGAAGGGCGCGCCCTGATCGAAGCCCTGAAGCCTCTGATGCCGGAACAGCGGCTTTATGCCGGTGTCAGCTACCGCAATTTGCTCGTCCTAAAGGCCGGGGCTAGGGCCGTCTGCACTCCGCCGCACGACATCAGCGACCAGGTCATCGATGGCCATCTGCCCCGCGGCCAGGACGCCGATCTTCTCATCGAGTTGATGCAGGCTGCAAGGCCGGTTTTGGCAAAACATCCCGTGAACCTCAAGCGCATTGCGGAAGGCAAGAAGCCCGCCAACATGATCTGGCTTTGGGGACAGGGGCCGCGGCCCGCCATGCCCACCTTCCAGGAGCTGTACGGCCTCAAGGGCGCAATGATCTCAGCCGTCGATCTGCTCAGGGGCATTGGAAAGTATGCCGGTCTGGAGGTCATCGAGGTTCCCGGCGCGACGGGAAATATCGACACCAACTATGAAGGAAAGGTCGAGGCCGCCTTGCTGGCTTTGAAGACTCTGGACTTCGTCTATTTGCATGTCGAGGCCCCGGATGAGGCCGGCCATGAAGGAAAAATGGATGAGAAGATCAAGGCCATCGAGCTGTTCGACCAACGTGTGGTCGGCCCGGTGATCGAGGGCCTGCGCCGCCAGAGCGAGGACTGGCGCGTTCTGCTCATGCCCGACCACGCCACGCCGATTGCCATCAAGACGCACAGCCGCGATCCGGTGCCCTTTGCCATGATGGGAAAGGGAATCGAAGCGGACGAATCGAGCGGATTTTCCGAGGAAGAGGCGAAAAGGGGCGGATTTGGGCTGGTGGAGGCGACGAAGCTGGTAGGGATGATGGCGAAATAGGTACATCGAGATCATGGTTCATCCCTTCTGAACGTTGCTGTTCGCTACATCGCTTCGCATGTGAATATGCAGTAGCACAAAGTGGCTCGGAACTCTTTCCCCTCACGGGCGAAAATTTTTTGACCGCAGCCAAATTTCTCCTCGATCTCCATCCTGATGGCTGCCTTTTCTTCCTCATCAAGATCATACCGCTCCCCCAAATCTACCGAACTCATCTCCAGCGACGGCGCGAGAGTGACGGCGCGCACGGAAAAGCCTGCGTTCTCCAGCCGGGCCGTCAATTCATCCGTTGTGAAGAACCATTTTCCCGTTTCCATGCGCTCGTAAAGGTGGCTCATCAAGTCTGCATCCTCCTGGCGCGCGAAGCAGGCGGATTGATGCACGAAGATTTCGCCGGGATTGAGCTGCCTATGCAGGTGTTTTAAGAGCGGATCGATTCCGTCGCGACCGAAGTAGTGCAACATCGACCTTGACATGAGGAGCAGCTTTCCCTCGCCGGCCATGAGCTGTCGGCGCGTCACCTGATTCAGAGGGGATTGCAGCTTGGCAATTCTGCCGTTCGCGCAAGCCGACAGCTGCTTTTCCGAGAGATCCACATCCACCAGGCGAACTGAATTCATGCCGCGCCGGAGCAGTTCTGCGAGCAGAAAGCCGGTTCCTCCGCCCAGGTCCGCCAGCACATCCGGCTTGCTGACCTCGATTGCCTTTTCCACTGCATCCAGCAATGGTCGGGCTACATTTGCATCGGAAAAATAGCCGTCAAAGACTCCTGCCCAGCGATGGCCGTGAACGCCAAGCTCTCGCGAGACCGATTGCTCCGCGGTTGTGATCTTGCTGGTCGTCATGTTTTTTCTTCCGAGTTGCTCGTTCAAGCAGCCAAACACCTCTTACTCGTTTTTGCCAAGCCAAATGATTCGACATCGAGATTGGATCATCGAAAGCGAATACTCAAAATTGGCCGTGTATCCCGATCCATCCGGCGCAGGAGAAGGCGAACCTCGCTTCCGCGTCCAGGCCCAGATGCTTCAGGGCCACGCCTTTGTTATGCCAGGCGTGGGCGTTTTTAGGATTGATTTGCAGTGCCTTCTCAAAAGACGAAACTGCATCGTCAAAGCGTTGCAGGGCACACAGGACCATGCCCCGGTTATACCAGGCGTCGGGATGAGACGGATTGATCTCGCCAGCCTGCTCAAAGGATCGGAGGGCATCGGAAAAACGGTTCAGGCTGGCCAGAGCGAGCCCCCGGTTGTTCCAGGAGTCTGCGTCTTTTGGGCTTTCCTGCACAGCTTGATCGTATGCCTCGACCGCCTCAGTAAAGCTGCCCCCACCCAGGAGTGCATTTCCCTTCCGGAACCATTCGCCGGACGGAACTGTGCCGGATGATGCTTCCGCCATCGAATCAAACCCTCGAATGTACAATTGCCTCCATGGCAAATAAATCCATTTGGTTTGGCGGGAGATGGGCATCTGAGTGCCGAGAGGAAACTAAGCCCGCTAATAATATTATTGCTACAATATGTTTTTCGAAACACTCTTAAAGGACGAGTCCCAAGACCAAAAATCATGAGCCAAGGCCATAGTTCCAGGTACCTCATCTACGGCGCAGGAGCTCTAGGCAGCGTGCTGGGCGGATTC
>RPOO01000186.1 GCA_003857025.1 Methanothrix sp. | reverse complement strand
AATGCCAATATGGACGGGACCATCGATGCCAAAGATATCGATTACATTAAAGAGATCATCAGCGGGAAAGCAAACAAAACCGACATGGACGACGCCAACTACGACGGCAAGATCGACGAGTCGGACATCGCTCAGGTGGAGCGGATCATCAGCGGCACTGAACGCAATCTGACTATCCTGGACGGCAACGGCCTCGCCATCACCATAAATGAGCCGGTGGAGCGAGTGGTGGCCGAATACCTGGATAACGCCGACATGATGCAGATCCTCAAGAGGACCGATGCAGTAGTAGGCGTGGACCTGGCCGTATCCAAGTCTCCTGCCGAGTTCCCGGAGCTGTCCAAGAAAACCAACGTCGGTGCTATGTACAAGGAGCCGGATTACGAAAAACTGCTGAGCCTCAACCCGGATGTCCTGCTGACCTTCTCCAACGCCACCGGAGAAAAGCAAAAGAACCTGCCGGGCGTATCCGTTCTCTTCGCCGGTCTTTACTACCCGGACTTGCTCAATCCGGATACATCCTCCTTCACGGACGGCGTACATAAGCTCGGCTACGTCATGAACGCGAAACCTGAGGCGGAAAACTACATCCAGTGGCACATCGGCACTATAAACAAGATCAAATCGTTCACTGAAAAAATCCCTGACGGCGACAGGCCCAGCGTGCTTGTCGCCGCTTATCCTGATGCGGATAAAAAGACCCTCTACACCTTCGCCAAGATCGACACCCTGAGCAACATGGTCTCCCTGGCTGGTGGAAAGACGATTGCCGCAGACCTTCCCGATTTCCTCAAGTCGGCCTACCGATTCGAGGTAGATCCGGAGTGGGTCATACAGCAAAACCCGGACTACATCATCCTCCTGGTAGTGGCTACCACCTACAGCGGCGTGATCATGGACCCGCCCAGCGGCTATGAGGCCGACGATCCCTCCGGCATGAAGAATGCTCTGGAGGCATTCATGAGCAGGCCGGAATACTCCAACCTGACCGCCGTCAAGAACGGTAACGTTTACATCCTGAGCGGCAACATGAGAAATGATGCCAGCAAAGGCCTGATCGGCGCGGCTTACCTGGCCGAGGTCTTCCACCCCGGAAAGCTCGGCGAGCTTGACCCCGAAGAGCTGCACCAGGAATACCTGCAAAAGTATCTGGGAATCAACTACAACCTCAGCGAGCACGGAGTTTTCATCTACCCGCCCGTGCAAAAGGACGGCAAGCTGGAGGGCGTGCCTGAGAACAGCACATCTATAGCCAAGCAGTAGGAAATAAGCGGATCGCCAAAGCCCGAATCAGCGATCAAATTTCAATTCTATTTTTCGCTAGTTCTTTGTTTTCCATTTTTCCTGGCTCAATTTTCATTTTTTCCACCCATTAGTTCTCTCGATCTCGATCTGCATTATTTGCTATTTTTCCATTCTCAACAATCCTGCCACGTCCTCCATAGCCTTTTCCTCCCGCAGCGCCGCAAGCTCCGGCGGCGATTCCTGGAATAGCTCCAAGGCGTTGAAGAATCTGTCCAGAACATCTCCCCTGTAAGTCGGCACCAGAAAGATATGCGTGTGAGCGATTCTCCTACCGCGGGCATACATGCAGACGAAGTCCGGCGAAAGTTCCTGCATCATCCTCTCCGACACGATCTTCGCAACTCGAAAGAGGCTGGCATTCTCCTCATCGCTCAGCTCATGCCACCAGGGGACGTGCCTCTTGGGAACCACCAGGCAATGGCCGCGAGTGAAAGGATTCACATCGAGAATGCACAGTGACAGATCGTCCTCGTAGATTTTATGAGATGGCGCGCTGCATTGAACGATCTTGCAGAAGATGCATGAGTCTTCTTCCCGTCCGTCTTTGGGACAATCGCTTGGACAATCTTCCAAACTCTCATCCTGATCTTCATTCATGATATTTCCCGGTTCTACCTTGGCCATGCTGGAAATCTTATCTCTGAAGATACTTCCTTTTTGGTATCGTTCTTTTGGTATCTCTTTGAGCGCGCTTTTTCGACGCCAACCTTAATAAAGAAGGCTGCAAAGTGGCAGGCGTGAATTGGCATGTCATTTGAGATTGAGAAGATACATGCTCGTGAGATCCTGGATTCACGAGGAAACCCGACCATCGAGGTAGACGTTTACACTTGCTGCGGTTTTGGCCGGGCGGCTGTGCCCTCCGGCGCATCCACGGGCACGCACGAAGCTCTGGAGCTGCGCGACGGCGGGGACAGATATGATGGAAAGGGCGTCCTGAAGGCAGTCAAGAACGTGAACGAGGTCATCGCTCCCCAGATGCTGGGCATGAACGCCTCAGCTCAGAGGGAGATCGACGATTTCATGATCGAGCTGGACGGAACACCGAATAAATCGAGCCTCGGTGCCAATGCCATTCTCGGTGTCTCCCTGGCCACGGCCAAGGCGGCAGCCTCGTCCTCCGGAATGCCGCTCTACAAGTACCTGGGCGGAGTAAACACCGCTCGCCTGCCCATCCCGTCCTTCAACGTCCTCAACGGCGGCCAGCATGCCGGAAACAATCTCTCCATCCAGGAATTCATGATCCAGCCCACCGGGGCCAAGAATTTCAGAGAGGGACTGCGCATGGCTGCAGAGACCTATCATGCCCTGGGAAAGATTCTGAAGGGCAAATACGGCGTAGGCGCGACCAATGTCGGCTACGAAGGTGGATATGCCCCGCCGCTCGTAAAGACCCGAGACGCCCTGGATGCCATCATGAGCGCTTTTGACGTCAGCGGCTACGGTGAAGAGATCAGGATCGGCCTTGACTCTGCAGCTTCCAGCTTCTACAAGGAAGGCGGCTATTCCGTGGACGGCAAAAAGCTGACGCCTGGCGAGCTCATCGACTACTACGTAGACCTGGTCAAGACTTACCCCATCATCCTGCTGGAAGATCCCTTCGAGGAGGAGGCTTACGATGACTTTGCCAGTTTGACGGCAAAGCTTCCCGGCACTATAATCGTAGGAGACGACCTCTACGTCACCAACATCAAGCGCCTGGAGAAGGGCATCAAGATGCACGCCACCAACGCCCTGCTGCTCAAGCTCAACCAGATCGGATCGGTGTCCGAGGCTTTCGACGCCGCCAGTATGGCCTTCCGGGCCGGCTGGAAGGTCATGGCTTCACATAGATCCGCCGAAACAGAGGATTCAGCACTGGCCGACGTGGCTGTGGCTCTGGGCTGCGAGCTGCTCAAGACCGGAGCGCCTGCCAGGTCCGAGCGCACGGCCAAGTACAACCAGCTCCTGAGAATTCAGGAAGAGCTGGGCGGTGCGGCCAGCTACGCAGTCATTTGATCTTGCACCGGAAAGAGAAATCATCACCTGAGATCTTTGTGCTTCTTGAGGCACAAAGATCAGCTCTTGCTTTTTCTGAGTTTTTTTTCAGCAGTGTTTTCTCACGCGCAATCAAAGATCTTTGGCGTACGCAATTGAAATTCAAGAAAAACTGCTCAGCGTCGTCTGTCTGGATTTGAGCAGATCTTTCAGCAGATCGCTCTGCTGGATGAAACTCTTCACAGGAAGCTCCAGCCGCTCCGAGACATGCTGCAAAGCCGTCTTCATATCCTCGAACTCCTGCGCCGGCTGACTCATGGCATTTCTCACATTTTCCCGCACATTGAAGACGCCCAGCGGCACATAACCGGCGTATGCCTCACGAAGGATGATGGCCCCGGCCTGCTTCTGCTCTCGCGCCAGCGCCTCCAGAACCGCCATTTTGCATGAGTAGTAGCATCCTCCCACCCGCGAGTAGCCCTTCTTGCCGCTATTTGTTTCGTAGTCTGAGAATATCAGCTCCTCATTTCCCATGATGCGCAAAAAAGCCTCCATCCATTCGTACTGCCAGGCGGTGGGCAGGAGAAGAACGGCGTAGTAGTTGTTGAGGCTGGCAAACTCCCGCACCTGGCAGCAGTCGATGACGTCGTAGTTCCTGACATCTTCGAGCATTCCTTTTCCCAAGGCGGTGTCGCAGGCGGTGATGGACCAGCGCGTGGGAACGAGCCTTCGCCGCTTTTTCGTTCCCAGGGCTCCTACAGAGAATGCTTTTTGGATGCTGGAAAATGGAACGCCGCTTTCATGAAGATCATGAACCGCATTGGCTGCCAGAAGGTCATCGTCATAAAATGCTTTTTCCAGGTTTTGATCCCATTTTGCGCTGCCGATATCGAACCGCTCCAGAGCTGCGCTGGGACCAAACGGGGTATGCTCATCGCTGAGAGACATTCCTTTAGGTTCGCTGCTAAACTCCGCCTCGCTCTCGATGGACGATGATGCAAGAGAAATGTCCTGCAGCTTTTCCACAAAGCGGTTCTCAAGGCTTGTGACCTTGACCTGCCGCTTTCCACGCACCAGATTCAGGCGGTATTTTATAATCTCTTCCTGAGTCTTTTTCTCCGGTATCCAGGACTCCGGCCGGTCCATGATCACAGTATCTCCATGCTGGGGGGCAATCATCGGTCCGGCAAAGACCTTCGGATAGTTCCAGCTACCTATGAAGACGGAGGGCGGCGTGCTGCCATCCATCTCTTTGCCCACTTCGATGGATGGAATGTACATGCTGGCGGTCAGCTTCTTCAGATAGGCTTCCTTGCCTTTGATCACAAATTAGGTTATGCAGATATCTGAATAAAGACATGATCCGTGCGGGGCGAAAGTATTCGGATCGATCATGGGATTGCAGTATCTGTGGATACATCATTGCCGATTATACGTTAGTTATTTACATGTTAAGCGTCAATAAATTCGAGAGGTGTTTCCGTATGAAATGGACCGTATTATTAATCGCATCGATTATGCTCCTGTCCCTTAGCGCTATGGGCCAGCCCAATCAATTTTCCACCAGCACATCAGGCGGCGCGCCCACACCGAGCACGCCTACCAGCCCCGAATCCCTGGGACTGCAGACGCCCTCCGCTACTGCATCATCCCTTACTCCGTCCACTCAGGAAAAGTCTCAGCTATTGATGAAATCCGACGAGCAAACGGCTTATGCGGCAGCTCCACAAGGCTTTGGGGCCACAGCCACCGGCCCAACTTATAAACAGGTAATAACTCCTTCGGGAACTTATGCTCCTAATAGCCTGTACGTCTCCTATGCACCGCAGACCGTCGCCGGATGCAATCTTTATGCCAATTTGCCGCTCTGGATGAGCACCACCGGCTCCGGCACCATCTGGTTCTATGAATGGTATCCGAACGGTATGCTTGATACCCAGTATGCAGGATCGGTTTACTATCCTGGCTGGTATAAGAGATGGTTCTACGCGGATGTCCCAGGCTGGCATATCCTGCAATATTACTGCAACGGCTGGAGCAACTATGCCTACGTCTACGTCTGGGGGCCTAGCGGAAATTGGGTCAGCCCGAATCCAAGCCCAAATCCGCAGCCCTATCCGTATCCCTTCTATGGTGAGAACCTGGTGACATACAATTTCCCGTCAACCGGCCATACTTACAAGTCCTACTACAAATAGAGCAAAACATTAGGATAGCTCTCAGGTCTTTGACAAGGCTTGCCTAATGCAAAATGCTACCATGTGCATTGCTCAGCAATCCCTGCCGGGGTCGGCTGGGATCACATTTTTCTATTACAAATTTCAACTGATATCCGATGCAGATCACTGAGCATATCCATTCCTTGAAGATCCCCTTTCAAGTGACCGATCCGTCCGGCTTGAAGATCCCTCGTTTTGTTTATGTCCATCTCATCGTCGGCCAGGAGATCTGGCTCATCGATAGCGGTGTGGCATCTTCAGAAGAATTCATCCTGGACTATCTGAAGAAAATCGGCAAAAAGCCGGAAGAGATCTCTCTGCTCATCCTCACTCATTCCCATCCTGATCACGTCGGGGCGGCAAAAGCCATAAAAGCGATAACGGGCTGCGCCGTGGCCGCTCACGCTGCCGAACGATCCTGGATCGAGGACGTGGATTTGCAGGCGCGGGAGCGCCCGGTCCCCGGCTTCAAAACATTAGTGGGCGGATCGGTTAAGGTTGATCGTATTCTTCAGGACGGGGATACCTTGGAGGCCTTGGTGCTGAAAAATGGCGCAGCGGGTGGCCTGAAGGTCCATGTGATTCACACTCCAGGTCATTCATCCGGCTCCATAAGCCTCTGGCTTCCCGAAGAGGGCGCGCTTTTCACCGCTGACGCCGTGCCCATCCCCGGAGATATGCCGATTTTCGACGACATTT
>RPOO01000185.1 GCA_003857025.1 Methanothrix sp. | reverse complement strand
CTCTTGATCCGGATGTTGCAGAATAAGACTGATTTCCTGCAGACTGATTGGTGTACCCCAAGGCAGGCGTTAAAACGATAGCTGCTATCATGAGGGCCACGGTGATAGCCAGAACTTTCCTCATATTGAATACCTCCTAATCCTCTAGCACATATCATTTATGACTGTAGCTTGAACATCCTCCCATTTGAGAAGAACTGTCGTGAAGTCTAGTTATTCTTCATATAAATAGACTTTCATGGTTGAGGAGGGTTTGAAGGAGGCAGCATCGCATTTATGCTTTTTGCCGGCATAGCTTGCCGATCATTGCTGCGAATATCATGGCAGATCTGATTTAACATCGTTGACTTCATGTAGTTACATTGGATGAATTATGCAAAATAAACAAAATATATTTTTTCAAATCTTACACGGGCACCAGGTGCGATCCGTCGCATTTGACCCCGCCCTTAGCGGCAAAGCCTTCCCGGCATGATGAGAATGTGACATTTTCCGCTAGCGCCATCTGCTCCACCTCACTCATCAGATTTCTCCTCATCTCCACGGGCAGATAAAGGCTTCCTGCAATGCGGCCTTCTTTTCGATAGAGCACCTTCAACCTCACCTCCACATCAGGAAATACCGTGCAGATTCTCTTCAGGCTGTCGGATCGAGCCTTGTAGGTAGAAGATGTGATGTGCTTCGCACCGGCCTCGCAAACCGCATGAACCACTTCGCCGATATCCTGATCATTAATGCCGGGGATGATGGGATCGATGCGGGCAGATACCGGAATTTCGTGCTCCGCCAGAATGCGTATGGCTTCCAGCCGCCTTTTTGGCGATGGCGCTCCATTCTCAAGCTTTTCTGCAATGGTACGGTCAAGCGTGGTAACGGTAACGGCGACCGTCGCCCTCATGCCCGAGAGAAGATCGGCATCCTTGACCACCAGATTGGATTTCGTTACCATCTGAACGGCCAGATTTCTTTCCCACAAGATCTGCAAGCAGCCGCGGCTCAAATTCAGGTCTCTTTCCATCGCCGGGTAGGGGTCCGAGCTGTTGGACAATGCAACCAATATGCCCGGCTTGACCCTGGCTGCCTCCCTGGCCAGATTCCTCAAGAGATCCGCTTTCGGCCTGCATTCCAAAAACCGGGGAATGTAAGACGTTGCATAGCAATAAAGGCAGCCGTGAGTGCAACCTGTGTAGGGATTGAGGCTGAGCTTGGAAGGACAGGTGCAAAGCTGATTTTTCCAGGGGTCAAAGGGTTTAAGAATCATTTGAAGTGAGACTATTGATTGAATATTATCGAAATAAGATTATCGAAATGCTATTCGTTATTAGACCATTTTAGACCATTCTTTTGCGTATATTATCGACCATTGAGTCCAGCCTCTCCAGGCCGTCCGCCTCTTCCGGAGAGCCGTCAAATCTCATATCCACAATTTTAGGCTGAAGAATGCGAAGTCCTTCCCGAACAAAGCGCGCCGCTCCCGATATCTTCATGCTCAAGATGACCTCCGGTCGCACATTGATCCCACCCTCATCCTCTTCCAAAGCCAAGCCCCTCAAATGCTCATCGAGAGCGGAAGCGTCCCTGGGCTTCAAGCCGCCGGATGCCCAGCCAACGGCGACCAACTCATCGTTGCCCTTCAGTGCTACCTGAAAACGAGTGAGGCGTTGCCCTTTGCTGCCTCGCCCATATTCCGCCCTCACCACCACTGCAGATATGGTCGCCTCATCCATCAGCAAAAAGTCCCGCTCGCTGCAGCCACCCGGACGGTAGGGCGCATCCGGATCCCTGGACACCAAACCTCTGCCCCCCGATTTCATGACACAGTTCAGGTAATTTTGAATCTTGTCATCACTTTCCAGCCTTCGCTCCTCAGCCGCAGAAATTCCTCGGAAGGGCAGGTCTCTGGGCTCACCGAGAATGTCAAGCAGCTTTTTATGCCGCTCCCGGTAGGCAAGATCTGTCAGGTCCATGCCGTTAAAGTAAATCAGATCGTAGGCCAGCAAGGCAGGCGATACACGGCTGCGGCGGGAGAGGCGGCGGCGGTTGATGTATCTCACCATCTCCGCCTGATCGCATACTCGCCCATCAAGGAAGCCGATGAGATCCGCATCCACGATCCAGTCATCTTTGCCGACATCCAGCCCCTGGCACAGGCCGTTCAAGTATGCAGTGAGATTCTTCAGGCGTGATGTGAAAACAGAGACTTCACCTCCGCTCATATGAAGCTGGACCCTCAATCCGGCATACTTTGGCAGAAATGTTCCTGGGATCATAGCTTTCCCCGGACACACGATCATGGGCCTGATGGGACGTCCGGGTTTGATGCGAAGGCCCTCAAGTGTCCCCTGCACGGCGGCCTCGGCCACCAACCCCATCTCAGGCATGAGATTGTAGGCTTTTTGCAGGTCTTGAGGATCTAAATGAAGGGCTATGCCAAGGGCCTGGATCATGGTTTTAGGACCGATGCCCGCAAGCATATTTCCCAAAGCAGTCCGGGCGATGTACTTTCCTTCCTGCGGCGTTGCCTCCAGGAATAAGCCTCTTAAGATAGCGTCTTTTCGTTGCTCGGATTCCGGCCCGCTCATCCGGGAGATTTTTTCCAGCCTCCCATAAACCGATGCGGCCTGCAAAGGCTCCTCGGCCAGAGGGTGCTGGTTCTTGGATTGAAGAGCCGCTTCGCAGATCTTTCCCGATTCACCGAGGCCCTCTCGCAATGTGGAGATGTTCTCTTTGGATACCCCATCAAGCGCCTTCAACAAAGCTTCCGGCCCGATTCCCATCTCCCGACTTTCCCAAGGAGGCCACAGCACCCCCAACAAGAGCCGAACCGTAATGCAGATCGATCGGGAATCTGGATCGGCAAGGAGGCTTGCGGCAAGCTCTGCCTTGCGGCTGCGCTCGGCCAAAGAGATCTCATCGAGAGCTGCGGCGATCTGGGAATAGAGCATTTTTTTTAGTCTCGGTATGACGCTCGATCAGACTCAAATATTTGATCAGACTCAAATATAATGCTCGATCGAACCTTTAATCTAACCCTCGATGGGGTGCTCGATCTAATTCTCAATCGAACTCCCGATCTTAATATTCTTCAGATCCTCGGCCCTCTTGGCCAGATCCTCAATCATGGCATCCAATTCCCGGAGAAAAGGCCTGGTGTTGTCGGTGGTTACGGCTCCCGGCGCTGAGGCCTTGATCAGCCCCTCCTGCTCCAAAACCCGCAAAGAATAGCGCACTTTATGGCTGGGTATCTTGGTCTCCTCCGCCAGCTTGAGAATGCCGATGGGTTCATTCTCCACAACCTGCTTGAGGACAACCAGGTGTCTTTGCAGCATCTCCAGCTCCCCGCTCACCTTCTCGGTCAAAATTGTTATCACATCCCACGGATAAACAAATATTAATCGAATGATAACCTTATAATTCCATCGATTGACATGGCACATGCTAGCATGGATAAATCGCATCAAAATATTCTCCAGGAGGTCATGGACAGCTACATGACCGGGGCTCCCGGCGCAAGGGAGGAAGCGGATCGATGCCTGGCCGTCAACCGCTGGGGAGGAAGCCCCCTCTTGATGGTCCTCGATGTCGGCTTCACCTCGGTCGGGCTGGGCTATTTTCGCAGCGTTGTTCCCGCTGTGCAGCGTTTCCACGCATGGGGAAAGATCGGCACATTAGAGGAGCTGCAAAGCGCGGATACGGACACGGAAAGCCTGCGGATATTTTGGAAGAATCGGAGGTCATGGGAAGTGGCCAGGGGAATCGCCTCGCATCTGGTAAAGCTGCAAGAAGAGCGAGAGCTGCATTGCGAGCGTGACGCTCTGGCCTGCTGGGCAAGAGAGGCTCGAACGGAATTGTGGAAAGATGATCCGGTTGGAAGAATTCGTGGTGTTGGCCTCGGAACATTTCAGTATCTTCGCATGAACGGGGGAGTGGATACGGTTATGCCTGATAAAATCGTAAGAAGGGTTGTGGGAAGCATCTGCCGTGATGCCGGAATGGAGATGAAGGCAGACAATGACCTAAGCCTCATCGAAAAGGTGAAAGAGCTTGGCCAAGCCACCGGCTACAGATCTCTGGACATCTGCTGGATGTGCTGGCTTATCTCAGTAGCGAGCCCTTCGAGACAGGAAGTCGATGCCGTGCTTTGAGGTCACTCGCCTTCCGTTATCCTTTCCCAGAATCTGGGGGGACGAGACGCCCGTCACCACTAGCATGGTCCTCAGAGAATGATCAAGGTTAGGATCCACCTGTGCGCCCCAGATGATTCTTGCATCCGGATTTATCTTCTGGTAGACCTCATCCACGACGGTTTCCGCATCGGTGATGGTCATATCCGGACCGCCCACCACGTTCACCAAGGCCGAGGTTGCGCTGGAGACATCCACATCCAAGAGGGGACTGCGCAAGGCTTTGCTCACGGAGTCGCGGGCTTTTTCGTCGCCATCCGCTTCGCCCATTCCGATCATGGCTACGCCACCATTGGTCATAACCGTCCGGACATCGGCAAAATCCAAATTGATGAGGCCGGGGCGGGTGATCAGCTCAGTGATGCCTTTGACGGAGCGCATGAGCACCTCGTCCGCTACCTTGAAAGCCGCTTGCAGCGGCAAACTTGGCACTACGTCCAGCAGCCGGTCGTTGGGCACGACGATTACCGTATCCGAGACCTCTCGGAGCCGCTTGAGGCCGGCTTCTGCGTTCTGCATACGGATGGAGCCTTCCGCGCTGAAGGGGATGGTAACAATGGAAATGGTCAAAGCTCCCGCCTCCCTGGCAGCCTCCGCCACCACGGGAGACGCGCCGGTTCCCGTGCCGCCGCCAAGCCCGCAGGTGACGAAGACCATGTCGGCACCATTCACTGCCGCCTTGATCTCATCGATGTCCTCCTGGGCCGCTTCCTCGCCGATGGCGGGAAGGCTTCCGGCTCCGAGACCCCGAGTAGTGCGTCTGCCGATGAGGAAACGCCGGTCGGCATTGATATGCAGCAGATGCTGGGCGTCGGTATTTATGGCAAAAAGCTCGGCTCCCTGGATGCCGCATTCAGCCAGGCGGTCGATTGTATTCGATCCTCCGCCACCACATCCGATGACCCTGATGACTGTGGTCAGCTCCTCCAGGATCGACACCAACTCTTCATCGCTCTGGATCATGCTGGAGGGCTTGATCCTGTTCTCCGCCTCTGCTCGGCCCAGGGCGTCGTCGATGATATACTTCAATTCCATCCCCTCTGCTTTTTTTTCTGCTTGATTGTAGTAATCTATTAGTATATAGATTTTGGCATAGTGAGGAGGGAAAACTTATTAAAATATTATTCTAAAAATATACGGTGAGAAGGCAGGCAGGGTCAGCTAACCGAGAAACGATGAAGTTGGCGTCTGCCTGGAGACCGGCAACTATTTGATGACTTACTAACTATTCAGCCGAAGAAAAAAAGTATGAAAAGAAAACAGATCTGCTGCTCCGATTAGGGAGGCAGGCGAAAGACATTATTATTAATTTATATGCCGGATATCAGTTGGATTTCAAGGATTTGAGCTTCTCGATCTGCCTCATGATCCTGTCTGATTCTTTAGCCTTCTCGCCTTCCAAGTAGCCGATGATCTCAGGAAGGCTTCTGTTGAGCTTATAAATACGATATGGCCTGCCTTTTCCAGGATTCTTCTCGTCCCTCTCCGATATCCAATCCAGCTTTCGAATCTCCCTCATAGCAATGCTGACTTCAGGCTGCCTCAGATCCGATCCGATCTCAATCTCACGAGATGTAGCCTCAGCCACCCCTGCCAGGTAGGTGAGAACTTTGGCCACATTCCTCTTGAGGCCAACCTTCATTAATATGGATGCAAACTCGTCGCGCTCGACTTTTAGGTCTGAGCCGGCTGTTGTATTCAAAGCGGTCACCAGCCGCATAATTAAGCATAACATATATATAAGTTTCGTTGAAAATAATTCCATTGAAATAGAATTTGTCCCAATCTTTAAAATTATATTTTGTATTGATGTAAAATGTTCTGCCGTCAAGCTGATCAAATATGAGCCAATTGATTTGACTTAAATGAATGCGATCTATTTGGAGAACAGCTATCTCAAAGACTTTGACGCCACTGTAATCAAGGCATCGGGAGAGCGCATAGTCCTCGATAAAACCGGATTTTATCCCGTATCAGGAGGCCAGCCTTCCGACCTCGGATCGATAGTTCGAGATGATGAGGAATTCAAGGTATTGCAGGTCGAGCCAGCCCAGGACGGGATCGTACATATTCTGGACCGGGCGGGCTTGG
>RPOO01000184.1 GCA_003857025.1 Methanothrix sp. | reverse complement strand
TCCGCATCAAGCTGGTGGCCTGCGACCGCTGCAGCCGCATGGCCGGAAAATACTTTGAGTCCACTGTCCAGGTACGCGGAAACAAGACCAGAGACATGACCCAAAATGAGATCGATCTATGCAAGAGCATCGCCAGATCAATGGCCGATGCAGGTTACCGGGGCGGCGATCAGCTCTCCTTTATCCAGAATATGAAAGAGGTCAAAGGCGGTCTGGACATAATCCTCGGCTCGACACAATTGGGCAGACATATGGCGAGAGCCATCTACGAGCGCTTCGGCGGCAAGTTCCTGGAAACATGCAAGCTCGTGGGGAAAAAGAATAACCGCGACGTTTTCCGATCTACCCTGCTCATAAGATTCCCAAGGCTCAAAAAAGGAGACTTCGTCACCTTCCGCGGCTCAATCTTTGAGGTCACCGGATATGACGCCAAGATGACCTCCATCACTTCGCTCCGAGAGGGCCGCAAGTCCAGCCTCAGCGAGGAGAATGCGGAGATCGTGGCGATTTTGGGGAATAGAGCCGATGCGATAAAAGCGACAGTTGTCGCCGCTGACGCAGACGTTCTGGAGATTTTGGACCCCGAAACATTTAAGACCGGCCTCGCGCCAAGGCCAAAAGATCTGACGGTCGGGTCCGGAGCCGAGGTGACCGTCGTGAGGACTGTAGATGGATTTATAGTATTGGAGTAACTTTTATATATCTTGACAAACCCTACAAGTCCGATCTTCACCCACAAAGTTATTAAACTAGTTTTGTGCAATTTCGTAATGGTAGAAGCACGCATCTGAGCTTCGGATCACATGATGATTAAGCCCTATTTAAATAGGGCGATGAAATGCCAGCTAAGTGCGGACTAGAACGCTCATGTGTGGGCATTTCTATCTAATGCTCCATTGAATATTAGCAAATGGACACTAAGATAGTTGGATGAACTCATATTCACCATCATTCACTGCTCAATCGCCCGCCCAAATTCAGGCGGCTCATAAGTGCGACAATGGTCGCGAATTGAATTAAAATGCTATTGGGAGCCTTAGCTATTTGAGTGTGGGTGTGACTTTTATCTAACTATTTTAATATAAGAGGTGTCTTTATATGCAAAATGTCGATACCACTAAATATGTAATTTATGCGGATATAACTGCAGAGGGGATAGTGGAGCGGCCAGATGTGGTCGGCGCTATCTTCGGCCAGACCGAAGGTCTCCTCGGGAGCGACCTCGATCTTCGAGATTTGCAAAAAACTGGAAGACTTGGTCGGATTGACGTCCAGATCACATCCAGTGGAGGCAAGTCCAGCGGTACCATCTCCATTCCCTCCAGCTTTGACAAGGTGGAGACGGCCATCCTTGCCGCTGCATTGGAGACCATCGACCGGGTGGGGCCGTGCATAGCCCATATTGCAGTCAATCGTATCGAAGACGTCAGGGCCTCCAAGAGAAAGTACGTCATAGAAAGAGCCAAACGCATCCTGGTGGAGATGTTCGACGAGAACATCCTGGAGACCGAGGAGATCACGGAAGAGATCAAGCAGTCCGTGCGCGTGGAAGAGATTACTCACCTTGGCAAGGATAGCCTCCCGGCAGGACCAAATGTGCTGGACTCGGATGCCATTCTCGTGGTCGAGGGCCGGGCGGATGTGCTCAATCTGCTCAAGTACGGCATCAAGAATGCCGTGGCTGTTGGCGGAACCAACGTGCCCCCCACCATCGCCGACCTCTGCGCCAAGAAGGTTGTCACTGCGTTTACTGATGGCGATCGCGGCGGTGAGCTGATCATCAAAGAGCTGCTCCAAGTGGCAGACATTGATTTCGTGGCCAGGGCCCCGGAAGGTAAGTCCGTCGAGGACATGACTCAAAAGGAGATCGTGCGAGCGCTACGCCAGAAGATCCCCGTCGAGCAGGTCTTGGACCTCTACAAGATCAAGAACCAACCAAAACGACGCCGCGAGATCACTACCAAGAGAAAAAGCCTCATTCGCGAGAAGCCCTTGTGCGTGCGCAGCGTTGCCGAGAGGGCTGAGGCCATTGCCCCGCGCCGTGTCGTTCCTCGAGAGGTCGTGCCAAGAGCCGTTCCCGGTGCCAGGCCGCAGGTGCAGCAGGTCAGAGCGGTTGAAGTCGCACCAACTCCCGCCCCTGAACCCGTTCCCCAGCCGAAAGCAGAACCGGAGAGGGAATGGTTCAGGCAGCATGTCGACGAATTGGACGGAACCTTATCCGCCAGGCTGATGGACCGCAATCACAATATTTTGCGAGAGGTTGCCGTGCGGGATTTGGCCCGAGAGCTGAAAGAGGCAAACGGCGACGTCAACGGTGTAATCTTTGACGGCGTGGTAACGCAGCGCATTCTGGACATTGCGGCAGAGAAGGGCTTGGAGTACCTTATCGGCGCAAAGATGGGCAACATCGCCAAGAGCCCGGTCTGCGTCAAGGTTCTCACCAAAGAGGCGTGAGCCTCTTCTTTCTCATTTTATTTGTCGATCTTATCCGGAATACTAATTTGCTCAAAGCCATTATCCACTATCTTTTTAGGTCAGATGTTCATTCGAGCAATCATTCAAAGCCCAAGATGACATCAAATCTTGATCAAAAGCAAAACAGAACAAGTTTCATGCTTATCGCGAGGTTACTTCTGATGGAATTCAAGCAGTGCATAGTGATTCGTGAGGATCTCAAGCTCTCGGCGGGCAAATTGGCCGTGCAGGTGGCCCACGCCGCCGTCATGGCCATGGAGAGGGCAGAGAAGATGGACAAGTCCACAGTCTCGAACTGGAAGGCGGAAGGACAAAAGAAGGTCGTCCTCAAGGCACCCGGCGTGCCGGATCTCTACCGGCTGAGAGAGGACGCGGAAAGGGCCGGGATTGCGAGCGCCATCGTCATCGATGCCGGTCTGACAGAGATTCCAGCAGGTACGGTGACGGCTCTGGGCCTCGGGCCCGCGTCAAACAAGTTGATGGACAAAGTGACCGGCAAGCTCAAGCTCGTTTGAAAGGGATTGGCAAAAATGCTATCTGCGACTGATCAGGATCGACAACTGGGCATGGAATATTACGTCACAGACACTCCCGGCTGCGGGGGCGTCATTCGCAGCAGCCCGGAGGATTTTCGGGTAGAAGAGGTCTATGAAGATCTCAATTACGAGGGCGGCAGGTATCTGGTCTTGGAGGTTGAGAAGAAGGACTGGGACACTCACCATCTCATCCGGGAGATGTCACGGCAGCTACGCATCAGCCAGAAGAGATTCGGCTGGGCGGGCACCAAGGACAAGCGCGCTGTGACGAGCCAGCGCATCAGCATCATGAACCTGAAGGAGCAGGAGCTGGAGCGGCTCACACTTCCTGATCTGAAGATAAAGGTGCTGGGCAGGACCAACCGTTCCGTCGGCTTAGGGGACCTTCTGGGAAACAGGTTTGTGATCACCATTCGCAGTCTGGCCTGTCCTGATGCGGAGTGTCGTTTTGCAGCCACAACCGAGCAGATCCTGCGCTGCAAAGGACTGCCCAATTACTTCGGGGTGCAGCGCTTTGGGGAAACAAGACCCGTGACTCACAAGGTTGGCGAAGCGATCGTGCGCGGGGACCTTGAGAAGGCGGTCTTCACTTATCTCGCATTGCCTTTTCCCGGCGAGCTGGATCGGACAAGAGCGGCACGCGAGCGGCTCTGGGTGAGCAAGGACATCCCTTCCGCCCTAAAGGAATTTCCCGAATACCTGCGCTACGAGCTGGCCATGCTTAACTATCTGGTCGAATATCCCGGAGATTATTCTCATGCCTTCGATGTGCTCTCGGTTAACCTGAAGCGCCTCTTCGTTCATGCCTATCAGTCTTATCTTTTCAACAAGATCCTCAGCGGCAGAACTGCAGCCGGACTGCCGCTCGATCGAGCTGTTGAGGGCGACGTGGTCTGCTTCTCCAAAGGCGATCAGCCGGACATCGACCGGCTCCAGGCAGTTACCGGCGATAACCTTGGTGCAGTCAATCGCCTGGCGGAACGAGGCCGCTCGTTTGTAACGCTTCCGCTCATCGGATTTGAAACGAATCTAGCGATGGGAAAAGAAGGCGAGATCGAGAGGGCTGTGCTCTCGGAGCAGAACGTTTGCCAAGAGGATTTTCGCATTGCGGTCAATCCTGATCTAGGGTCACGGGGGGCGCGGCATGCAGCTCTCTTGAAGGTATCGCCCAATATTAAAGTGGAAGGAGATAGGGCAACTCTTGAATTCTTCCTGCCCAAGGGAAGCTATGCCACTGTGCTTTTGCGAGAGTACACCAAAGGTGCTAATGCGGTTGCTATTTCAGAAACAAATAAGCCGGAGGATTTGGAAACGTGCAGCTAGAATTGGATGATCCATACGTGGTGGTTTACAAGCAGATCCATGCCGTGGTTGACGATGAAGGAAAGCAGGTCGAGCTCCTGGAGCACTCCAATTGCTATGGCGGATCGGCCTGGGCTCAGTATCACTACTCCAAGGGACCGCTGATCACCAGCGCCCGCAACATCGGGAATTGGTTCCGCTACATGATCCGGCCGGGCAAGGTCGATCTGGATCTGGTCTCTTCCAAGAAGTCGGCAGGCATCGAATCAGTGCTGGTAAAGGGCAATGAGGTC
Organism: Methanothrix sp.; assembly: GCA_003857025.1. GTDB lineage: Archaea > Halobacteriota > Methanosarcinia > Methanotrichales > Methanotrichaceae > Methanothrix. The sequence goes on along the minus strand of RPOO01000184.1, from coordinate 1,727 downwards.
GAGGTGACTTATGCCGGTCTTGGTGGCGGCGGCGTGGGGGCGACCTTATCGCGGGCAAAAGCGGGAGATGTGCTTCGCTACGATGTCTCCGAATGCGGTGGCGGCAGGGTTGCGCGGGGGACGCTGGTCTTGCCGAGAAGAGAGCGCCTGATCATCGGAGTGGACGATACCGATTCCAAGACAACGGGTGCGACCTGGACGCTCATTCATAATATCGCCGGCAAAGTCGACCGACCGGAGGCCCGCTACATTTCTCACTCCCTGGTGCAGCTCTTCCCTGTTCCCACCAAGACTCAGAACTGCGTCTCCACCGTGGTTGAATTCGCCTGCCTTCCCGGCAAGGCGGAAGGAATGCTGGCCGACTTCAAGGCGCTTCTTCGCAAATACTCAGTCTCGGACCAGACCGGCATGGTCGCCTTCCGAGATTTTGATCCGTCCTGCCTGATGGCTTACGCTGAGCGGTGCAAGCACGAGCGTGTTCGCTATGAAGATGCACTGGATGCAGCGAGGGAGAACGGTGTGCAGATCCTCATGAACGGCCAGGGATTAATCGGCGCGCTGGCCGCTCTGCCATTCTGCGCTCAGCCGGACAAGTCGGTGGTGCCCGGAATTTTATGAATGGCCTTGATGCAGCAAAATTGGCGGCGCTGGATGCCAACGTAGCTGTCAGGACTTACGTTCCCGGCTATCCCATAACCGAGCTGGCTAAAGTCCTGCAAGCGGAAATTTCGGTCAACGAGAAAGTAGCTCTTGAGATTGCCCTGGGCGCTTCGGCTACAGGCGTGCGTTCACTGGTCCTGGTCAAGCAGATGGGGATGAACCTGCTCGCCGACCCGCTGGTGATCTCGGCCACGCACACCATCGGCTCGGGCGTGGTGATCATCGCCGGAGACGACCTGGGACCGATAGGCTCTCAAGCGGAGATGGACAGCCGGGCATTCGGGCCGCTGGCCGAGCTGCCTGTGCTCGACCCCAGAAACCCGGCCCTTCTGCACGCCAGCATCCTTGAAGCCTACAACATCTCGGAGTGGCTTAGAATCCCTGTCATCGTTCGAGTGACGCCCCGTCTGCTGGCCGCCGAATCAGCTACTGTTTTGCCTTTGCCTTCCCTTGGGTCCGGCCAGCGTTTCGAGAGAGAGGGCTGGGAGCTGACGATGCGCGGTCGCCACCAGAGGCACCGGGACAGAACCATGTCTTCCGCGGCGGAAGCCTCCGAATCTACCCGCGTGAATCGGTTGGAGATCAGCGGCAACGTGGGCATCATCGCCAGCGGTTATGCTGCAACGCTTGCCGAGGGCCTGGGCGTGTCTACGCTTGCCGTCGGCTATGCTCATCCACTGCCCTGGATGCAGATGCGGCGATTCATCGACGGCCATCGCTACATCCTGGTGGCTGAGGAGCCGGGGCCTTTCATCGAGTCACAGCTTCGTGCCAATCCCAAGGTGCGGGGAAAGCTGACCGGCCACCTTCCTTTCGGGCAGATGGAGAGATCGGACATCATCAGGGCGTTGGAGAGCCTCGACAAAAAAGCGGAAAAGGTACCGCAGGATTACGAGACGGCGGCGGAGCGCGGCTACTCCGGAGTTTGCATCGATTGCCCATTTATTCCACTCTTCCGGGCGCTGGCAAAGCTGGACGCGCCCGTGGCCGGAGACGCCGGTTGCGCCATCCGCACTACTCGCGAGCCTTATGAATCGGTGGACGTGGTCTACGGCCTCGGCTCCTCC
>RPOO01000183.1 GCA_003857025.1 Methanothrix sp. | reverse complement strand
GTACTAGGTCTTTCACCTATCCGCAAGTCGGTTACAAGCTGGAAGGATCGAAGCAGACTCTCTCCAAGATAGGTTACCATGAAAACGTCCTCAGTCAAACTGCGGCGACGCAGGCTCTAGCAAGTCCTCTCTTCCCGCCCCATAGCTTCACGCAGCCTTTGTGGCAAGAGTAGAAAATCCACATACTGCACATCTTTCAAAGGCTCTGGATGGTGTCCGGCTCTACTAGGCCATTTTGTTGCAGGCAGATAAGGACGAAATGCGGTTCTGTCGGAGCTATGTCTATTCTTCTCGTTTCTTCTCCCGCTCCTTCATCATCTCCACCAGCACCGAGAAAACCGCCGCCTCCAGCGGATCATCAAGCGCATAGAATGCCTCGCTGGAGTGCATTTTGGCCATCTCCGCTACCTTTTGCCCGTAAACCTGATCTTCCTTCTTCAGTGCCCGGCTGGCCTTGAGCCACCTGGCCGCGACATCCTTCACGCCCATTCTCACGCTCTCGAAACTTCGTCCCATAGCTATTCACCCACGCAGAACGTCGCAGGCCACATTCTGCCTGTTCCAAGGCGGCTGCTATGTACTCTGCAAACATATCGACTTTCCATAGGCGGCCTTAGGATTTAACAATTTTCTGTCTGGCCAATATAGAATTGGTGGGCGAGGACTTTGGGCCTGGCCTTAAACTTTATTGATTCAGGATGTCTGCTTGATGAACGGCCTCTTATGACAAGGTTTCTGAATTAGGTAATAAGAATGAACTTGAATATATTTAAATATGGCAATTATAATTGCAAATTTGTGGCGCAGGAAGCCGCCCCCAACGCCCGCAACCTCTGCAGCGGCATCCATGTCTTCAGCCGATTCCACGGCAAGCTCACCGCGGGCTATGATAGATTCAGCCAGTGTCAGTCAACCAGTTTTCGATCAGCTAACATCGATCAGCCGGCATCAATTATAATTCGCGATAGTGAAGCACGGATCTATAGGCCGCCAGGAGAAATCCGTAAAGCGTCGGACCCACAACCACGCCTATAACGCCCACTACAAAGATGGGAGCCGTGTAGGCAAGCACGGTGATGATGGGATGTATTCTGGCGTTCTTCATGGCCAGGTGCGGCCTTATGACGTTCTCCGGTATTATCATGAGCGCGACCGTGCCGAAGACGAGCAGTATCGCGCTCATCATAAGATTTCCCATGAGCAGGTAGTAAATGCTCATGGGCACAAAGACAAAAGGCGGGCCGAGGAGCGGGATCAAAGTGAAGACTGCGGTAATAGCTCCCATGACAAACGGATACGGGACTCCAAGGATTGAGAAGCCGACGGCTGCCAAAATTCCGCTCAGCATAGATGTCGTGAAATAGACAGTGAATAGAGTCGTGTAGATATCATTCAATTCGTCAAAGAAGTAGCGAACCAGGCTTCTCTTGGTCTTGGGAAGCAGCTCCACCGCCTGTGATACGAATATCTTGCCGTCGATGAGGATGTAGTAGGTGAAAAATATCGCTACGATCATTTGAGCGAAGATCACTGGCAGATTGGTGGCTATTCCGGCGAGGGCATTTTCAACAACCGGCAGCAACCAGGCCGCCATGGTCGATGGGATGTCGCCAATTTCAACTATGTATTTGTTGGTAAAATCGCTAACATAGTAGTAGAGCCAATTGGGAAGCAAATGCTGTAGCCATAATTGGAAGTCCCCTATGACAGTGGCATATTGAATATCGGATAGCACTCCGGAGCGTTCCAGATTGGAAATCTCCACCAAAAGGACGGTGGTGAGGCTGACCAGCACTATGAGAATGAGGAAAAACATTATCAATAGCGAGAAGAGCGACGAGACCTGTCCGTGTTTGGTGAAGCGATAGAATACTGCATAAAGGGGCTTCAGCAGGAAGACCAGCACAACGCTTAGCAAGATAGTGGCGAGGAAATCCTTGGTAAGATAAATCGTGACAAATAGTACTAGCAGGATAAAAAATCCTGCGGCGAGGTCAAAGCGACGGCTGACGTCCATGTCAGAGGCCTTGCCCTGTGACTGAATAAAGCTTTCTCTTAATGCTTTTTTATGAAGTATGATTTTGAGCCGCGATCGGCAGGCGTTTTTCCTTCACTGATCCTCTTTTGTTACCGTCCTGTCGATTCCGATAACGAAGCTCTTCACAGGCAGGCTCTTCCCGGAGCGCGAGACTGCCCGGGCCACCATGCGCTCCAGCTGCGCACAGCAGGGCACAGTCATATGCAGAACGGTTATGTCCCGGATATCATTGGCCATTAAAATCGCGGTCAGCTTTTCTATAAACGGATCTTTCTCGTCAAGCTTCGGGCAGCCCACCGCTCATCAGCCCCGTTAGTTTCTGTCTGGAGAGCTCTGCATCCAGAAAACGTCCGCCGCCCGCGCTGCCAACGATGGACAGGTCCGGAGGCAGGCGGGTGAGCCGGTCCGGGTTGAGCGCGATCTCTTTCTTCATAGAGCCTCCATCTTGAATTCCAAAAGCGTGCCATTGACCAGGTCACGCAATGCGCCTCGCTCCGTTATGCTTTTTCTCAATCCGCTAACCTCCTTGTCCACCGCCACCTGCAGCTTCGTGAACTCCTCGCTCTTCAGAACCGTCTTCACAGTCTCCCGGCCAGCCTGGTAGAACAGATGATCGCCCAGGACGATGTGATCGGCATCGATCCCGATGGCCTGGGCGACCTGTAGCTTCAGGACGTGGTCCAGCTCCGCCCTGATCCCCACGATCCTATTCTCGGCGAACTGAATCTTTGCAGAGTCCAGAACCTCTGAGACGGAATGATCGCCCACAATCGACCGGAGCCTGGCCAGGATCGAGGTGTCATGCTCGATCATCCCTTCCAGCCGCTTGATCTCAGAATTCAGGCCTTCCTGTCTCTTAGGGTCCGAGATCTTCATAGCGCCGGCCTCGTCGAACCACATGCAGTTTTTTTGTCTCATCCTTCTGCGGGTCGCGTACTTGAGCTACTGAAAAGCGATAACAAATGATTAAATCGATTCATACTGCCGAAATGAATCCCATGCATTCGATTCCCATGATGATTTCTAGTAGACTTCACCCATGACCCTTCAGCGCCAGAATGCGTGATCACGCTGCACCTCTTCTCTTGAAGCTTCTTGCAGTTTCCCAAGTTGTACATCACGCACCTTTCCGCCTCATGCCAGGAGGCCATCCAGTGGCATGAGACTGATCGCTCTTCTTTATGGCCTTTGTATTTTTCCATTTACCATATGTGCAGGTCCTCTGGCCGAGACTGAGCCAATTGTGGATTCATCTCGATGGCCTTGTCAAACGCCAACGGCCTCGTAAACCTGTGTTACAACCACCACTGCCAGATGAAGGGCTTGTTCTGGACCATGAGTATTGTATTTCTTCGATAGCTGACGACGAAGATCTCCCTCACACCACTCTCCTGCTGTGCGCTCCAGTTCGCCTCCGGGTTCAGGTATTCGGTTGGCTCAGGAAGGAGGTCCTCATCTGTGGGTGTGAAGCTCACGGGATCGGCTCCGGTTCCGGGATTGATGACCTCTCCCGTTCCCGTGGTCAACTGGATGGCTCTGAAGTTTCCCTGCCAGAAGCCGCCTTCACAAGAAGAGGCGGTAAAGCTGCCTCGCAGCTCGCCGTCTGTGCAAGATCCAGTCAGCCGGACGAACATGGCCGGATTATGACGGAAGGTGATGGCGGCTCGAACGGCGCTGCCCTCGCTGCAGCCAATCAGGTAGCCGTCGCCACGGCTGCCCAGGGTCGCTCTGCCCTGCAGAGTGGAATCCTTTTCGTTCAGGGAAACCACGCTGCCTTCGGCCAGCCCATCGTCAGGGCTGCCGCTCTGAACAACATAGCTCATCTTCCAGCGACCGGAAAGATCATCGGAGGCAGCCGCTGATACGACAAAGAGGAATGCCAGCAAGGCTGCCGATAAATAGCTACCGCTATTCGCCAATCTCAGACGCCCCCTTTCCTGTCTTTTGTTCAGTCTCGAACTGTCAACTCTTTAGATCGGATGCTTGAAAAAAGATTGCCGGAGCTCATACCAGATGCCCCAGCTCCTTTGCCTTGTTAAAAGCGGCATCGGCCTCGGCCTGGTGGCCCAGCGCCTTCAACGCTTCTCCCTTGGCATACCAGGCATAACTATCTGCAGGATCTATCACGAGAGCTCTTTCGTAGTATTTGAGTGCCTCATCGTTTCTGCTCAGGACTGCCGAGAGCAGGACGCCGCCGTTGATCCAGAGATCTTTGTCCTGTGGGGCCAGCCAGGAAACCTCCTCCAGCGCCTTCACTGTCTCGCTGTAATTGCCGTTTTCCGCCAAGAGATGAGCCTTATCAAACCAGAATAGCGCCTTCTCCGAGTCCTGTGAGGTCAATTTAATAGCATCATCGTAGACTTTCAGAGACTCGTTATGCCTGCCTAGCTTCCACAGAGCACTGGCTTTGCCGCTGACGGGCCCGAATGCCTGAGCATCGATCTCCAGCGCCTTGTCGTAAGCTTTGATGGCATCTTCGTACCTGCGCATATGATTGAACGCATCGCCTTTGCCGTTCCAGGCCCAGATATCCTGCGGATATATTTCTATGGCCTTGTCAAAGCATGTTAAGGCTTCATCGTACATATTTGAGGCCAGCAGAACGAGCGATGATCCCTTGACGTCCCATGCAGTCTCATTTTTGGGATCGATCTCGATGACTTTGTCCATGGCCTCGATGGCCTCATCATAGGACTGATCCTTAAACAGTTCAGAGCCTCTTTTGAACCAAGCTTTTGCAGTGTTTTCTTGCTCTTGCACCGGATTTGAATCATTGTACCCGAGCTCCCTTGCCTCGGCATAGGCTTCATCCGCCTCGCTCTGGCGACCCAGGGCTTTCAGGGCATCGCCCTTAAAGAACCAGGCTGAGCCGTCTTCCGGATTCAGCGTTATGCCCTTTTCAAAGGCAGTTAGAGCTGCATCATTGTCGCTATGTGCCAGTAGTGTCCAGCCTTTGGACATCCAGAAACTGAACAATGTCTCTGTTGCATTGGCCGGGATCATCTGCAAGGCTTTGTCGAAAGTGTTTATCGACTCGTTGTACATTCCTGTAATACTGAGAACCTCAGCTTTCCGTCCTAGAGCGCCGTAGTTTTTAGGATCAAGCTCGATGATATTATCGAGCACATCGAGGGCATCTTTCGGCCTCCCCAATGCTGTAAGAACCATGCTCTTGTTGAACCGGGCATTCGTATCTTCCGGATTTGCCTTGATGATCTCATCATAGAGAGTGAGGGACTTCACCAGGCTCTGGTTACCCTCATCGTTCTGACCTAGGGCTTTTTGAGCATTGCCTTTGCCCCGCCAGGCTTCCGCATTCTGTGCATCTATCTGAATGGCTTTGCCGAAATCCTGAAGAGATTCTTCAAACGATCCATTTCCTGCCGCTTCATTGCCCTTTTTCAGCCAGAACTCTGCGGTATTCTCCTGCGCCGGAGGCGTCCAATATTCCATGTACCCCTTTTCAATACCCCGGATCGAATCCCTCAGGGTCAAATTGCCGGCAGTATCGTTCAGGTCGATCTCGCTGCCAAGATAGAGATCTGTCTGGTTTCTCTCGCCTTGGCCGAAGTGAATGCGGATCTTCTGGCCAGGCTCAAGGGTGAAGTCGGGGAGGACGATCGACTTATTTTCATCTCCATCAGCAATCAGTCTCAGGTTCCTGAATCCCTGGGACGCATTCTCGTTATTGGCCAGTTCGATGAACTCATCGTCTCCAAGAGAAGTAACGTTGGTGACGACAGGCGGGGCCCGAAGAAACTGCGGCTCGGCGCTATATCCCACCTTCCGGGCTATGGCGAAGGCGGCGTCAGCTTCCGCGTTACGGTTCAATGCCAAGAGCACCAGTCCCTTATCAAACCAGGCCTCTGCGTAGTTCGGATTGAGACTTGTGGCATTATCGTAGGCTTTCAGTGCCTCTTCGTACCTATTCAGGCCTAGCAGGGCATTTCCCAGGCCGTGCCAGATATCGCATCTTCTGGAGTTGTTCTTGACTACCTTATTATAGGACGCAAAGGACTGATTATACTCCTTTTGGGACTCCCGATGCCTGCCCATGCTGTCGAGCAGCCTGCCCCTTCCAATCCAAACATCCTCGGGATATCTGGGATCAAGCTCCAGGGCTTTGTCATAGGCCAGGAAGGATTCGTTGTACCTGCCCTGCATCCTGAATATCTCCCCCTTGCCAAGCCATGACTCTGCCAGATAGTGGAAGCTATAAGGAGATTGCATATCGAGCTGCAGAACCTTCTCGTAGAACTCAAGGGCTTCGTCATACCTGCCCAGGCTTCTCAGAACATTG
>RPOO01000182.1 GCA_003857025.1 Methanothrix sp. | reverse complement strand
TGTGCAAAAACGCGATGCGACAATGGATAGTATTCTGGAGGATCTTTGCGTCCATCTACGGTGACTTCAATGATTATATTAATTTTATTCACAAATTCTGAACATTTTTGATGACTATTAAAAGTCAAAGAAGGATAATTCCAACTATGAGGACAAATCAAGTAGATCTCGACCAGGAGACCCTAAGGGCTTTGGCCTCTAGTAACAGGCTTTGCATTCTAAAGTTGCTTAAATTAAAAAGCATGAATTTAACTCATTTATCCAAAATGTTGGGTTTGCCCAAGTCAAGTACTCATAAAGACTTGGCCATACTTTTGGAATCCGGTCTGATCAGCAAGATAGCTACTCATCGAAAATGGCGTTATTACCAGCTTACCGAAAAAGGGAACCAGTTGTTTTCAGATGAATCGAGGTTAATTATCGTCTCAAATGAGATCTCTCGCAGTTGTATTAATCTGACTCTCGATTCCGATGCTTCTCGTTCTGGCTCCATAGATTCGCCTCATTCGGACAATGAGTGTTCCAAATAGGGTAGGGCTTCGATAGACACTGCTGCAATCCATGGAGGATACACCCATATTCGAGCTACGATCTGTCTCTGAGAAGATCCGCAGAGTCCGGCGGGAAGATTTGAATGAGTTATACCGAGCTGCACTTCTGGTATGGAAGAGCTCTCCTGGCTGGGCCATAGCCAGCATTGTTCTGGTCATTCCTCAAGGAATCCTGCCTCTGGCCTCCCTCTATATCATGAAGTTGATAGTGGACTGCGTGGCCAGCGGCTATAGCTCAGCCAATAAAGAGGCATTCATCGGGCAAATCTCGATGCTGATTGCTCTGGCAATATTGTTAGAACTGCTCTCAATTTTAATCCAATCTGCAGCGGGAATTGTCAGCGAATTTCAATCTACCCTGGTCTCTGATCATATCCAGGACGTAATCCACGCTAAATCAGTAGCTATCGACCTGGAATACTACGAGAGCCCCAAGTACTACGACACACTCCACAGGGCTCAGCAGGAGGCCTCTTATCGGCCTATCCAAATAGTCAGAAGCCTGACCCAGCTTCTGCAGAACAGCATCTCTATGGTCACCACGGCAGCCCTTCTTTTCGTCGTCAGTTGGGCCATCGTGTTGGCCCTATTGATCGCATCCGTACCCAGGGTCTTGATCCAGATTATCTACTCGGGAAAGCTCTATCGGTGGCAGATCTCCCGCACGGAAAAGGAGCGCAAGGCCTGGTATATGCACTGGCTTCTGACGGACAAAAGCTTCGCCAAGGAGATACGCCTCTTCAGCATAGGCTCCATCTTTCGGGACAGATATGTGGCTCTAAGGCAGCAACTTCGGAAAGAGAAGCTGGACATTTCGGTGAATAGATCCAAAGCAAATCTGGCTGCCAGGGCGATAGAGGTAATAGCCATCTTTGGCTCCCTTGCGTTCCTGGCTCTGGAAGGATTGAAGGGAAACATAACCATAGGCGACGTCACCATGTACTTCGGAGCCTTAACCCAGGGCCAGGCAGTCATAGGTAGTATCCTATCGAGTCTGACGGGCCTGTATGAAGACAAGCTCTTCATAACCAATCTTTACGATTTTCTAGATCTGAGGCCAAATGTCAGGGAGCCGCAAAAGCCTGTCAAGGTCCCAAAGCCCATGAGTAAGGGTATCACCTTTGAGGGTGTCTCCTTCAATTATCCTGAATCCAGCTCTAATGCCCTTAAAGGCTTGAGTCTGAGCATCAAACCCGGCCAGGTGGTCGCTCTGGTGGGCGAGAATGGCTCTGGAAAGACCACTCTGATCAAACTTCTCTGTCGGCTCTATGATCCTCGGAGAGGACGGATTGCCATAGATGGAGTAGACCTGAGACGCATGAAGGTTTCAGACCTCAGGCGGGAGATAAGTGTGGTCTTCCAGGACTACGCTCGGTATGATCTTAGCCTGGCCGAGAACATATGGCTGGGAAGCGCCGATGGGGTCTTGGATATGGATAAGGTAGCGAAGGCAGCCAAGGACTCGGGCGCGGACAAGGTTCTAAAGCGGCTCGATGCCGGCTACGAGACCACTCTGGGCAAGTGGTTCGATAACGGCACTGAGCTAAGCATAGGCGAGTGGCAGAAGGTGGCCCTGGCCCGGGCATTCATCAGGGATGCTCAGATCATAATTATGGATGAGCCTACCAGCTCCCTCGATCCCAAAGCCGAGGCCGAGGTATTCGCCAAGTTCAGGGAGCTGGCAAAGGGCAAGACGGCCATCGTCATAGGCCACAGGCTGTCTACGGTCAGGATGGCAGATTGCATATATTTGATGAAGGGTGGCACGATTGCGGAGCATGGCACCCATGAGGAGCTGATGACCCTGATGGGTGAATATGCCCAGCTCTTCGAGATCCAGGCAGTGAACTATAGATGAGATTATCATGTATAAGCTCATTACAGTATGACCAAGTATGGTCTGAAAATCTGCCTATGCTCCACGGCCATTGTTGCATCAAATATCGTTCTCTTCATAACTATTTTCCTTCTTTTGGATCATAGCGGCAGAGTTTTTTGCCGTCTAATCTACCTGTCAGGTTCTCTTCCAGAGCTCTGCAATCATTGCATGCGTATCTAAATTCACAGTCTGTGCATTTCTCTAATTTATCCAAAGTTAAATTCCAGTATTTATTCACTTCATCCATTCCTTCCTCGAAGATCGTATAAAGGAACGTATCACGAACATTGCCCAAAATATGGTTCCTTATCATAGGACAAGGAGTGACATTCCCGTTATAACATATCGTTAACGTATGGCCAAGACAAGGATGGTATTTCATGTTGTTTAAAAACGGATACATATGTGCATCAATAATCTTTGACATTATTGGCAGGTCTTTCGCCAAATGAGACGCATCTTCGATAGTAAAATCTATCACGACGTTCTCGTTCAAAGTGCTACCAGACTTCCTTTCTGGACCTTTAGAACCCACGGTCCAAAGAATAATGTCTCCAATCGGAGGGTCATCTAAATTCTCTGTTTGGATAATTAGTTTAGCTTTGCTGGAAACATCCTTCAAAATACGCTTAGACATACTTTGTTTGTGCATTATTAAATATATATTCTTGAATTTAGTATCCGCATAATCTAAGAGGCGTAGTGTTTTATCCCATACTAAAGTTAAATCTCCACCCGTTATAAAAAGATCCCTGCACTCCAAATCCCTAAGCTCATCTATAAGGGTCATCCACCTTTCGAGGGGTAGTAATTCACCTCCATCTTTCCACTTATTGCATCCTATGCACCCAGAACTTCTTTTCGTCCCAAAGTAACCACAGAACCAGCAATCCCTATTACAAGAATTATTAATCTCAATAAATGCCCTATAAAACTCAGGCGGATTATTAAGTGGCACATCTTTGTAGGGGGAACCAACCCTGAGTTTAGGTAAAAATGGTGCCTTGGAATAAAAATTCCCTAAACGACACCGTTTCAGCTCTCTAAAAATTTTTTCATCATTGTCAACGGGATTATTCTTTTCACAAAGGGCGATTAGATCTGTTTCATATGAGCTAAGAGTATATGCTTCTCCTTCGATCAGGTCGAATATCGCTCCCCGCTTCGCGCCTTGTATAAAGTAGCATTCTGGATTAAGTCGGAAATACATATATGATCCTCCAATCATTTTAACGAATAAGATCGTTCTTAAATTCGACGAATTCTGGATTCATCTCAGCGAACTCAAATGCCTCAGCAAACTGTTCTGCTTTCATAGCCTCAATCTCTTTACATATCTCAGAGGATGCCACAAACCCTTTGTCTTCTGCGAAAGTGGCAAAGCAGCTATTACAAGCCCTCTTTACACCACAACAATGGCATCTATCCATGTAACCAAAATAATCGTTCAGCATATTGCTGATCCTCTCATAATTAAATCCCTCTGTTAGATTCCCAAAAGGCATTGTTTCAGGGATCTTCTCACATGCATGGAAATTTCCGTCTACATCAACGAATAATTTCCGCCCGGGGATACAAGTACTTGTACACGGCGCTATTAACGGGTAGGGGCTGACTGCAACAGGTCCGAATAAGGTAACCTGAATTCCAAGGCCGAATAATAATTCGAAAAAGGATCGTTCTCTTTTTCCCTGATTTTTAATGCTTCTATAATAATAATCTCTGGCTGCATCTATTCGCCGAAGAAAATCCTCCTTATCCTTTTCCGAGAATTGAGAGTAGTATTTACCACCACCGCTTGAACTGACTGCGGCTGCAATACCAATAGCTGGAATATCATTCCTCTTAAAGAACTCGTCGATCTTAAATATATCACTCTTCCAATCATAAACTGCTAGAGATTTAATATTTTTGTATCCGACATCTATGATTGGCCGTATATTTTTTATAACATCTTTAAACGTGCCATTGCCATTGGCATAGATCCTGTTTCTATCATGCACTTCTTCGGGACCATCTATGCTAACACCGATAGAAAAATTGTGCTGCATAAGCCATCCGGCTTTATCTTTATCAAGTAGACTACCGTTTGTAGTTACATTATACCGTACCTTAAATCGATGATATTCTCGTTCTATATAATCTACGCATTTCTTAATCAGATCGAAATTTAGTAAAGGCTCTCCACCATAAAACCCCACAGCCGGCTCTTTTCTTAGAGGATTATATCGCCTACTCTCTTCCAACAGGGAGAAATACATATCTATTGCAGTCTTGGCTGTCGAAAAACTCATATACTTCTTGGAATATGAGCGCCTATACTCATAATAATCAGAGAAAGCACAATACTTGCATCTAAAATTACAATCCTCAGTTACATTTAAGATCAATTGCTGGATTCCATGCCTTAATAGAAAGAACTTTGCCTCTGAGGGCGATACTTTATGATAGTTATTTAGATCATGATTATGAGGTTGAATTTTCTTCCACTTCTTGAGCCAATCATAGTAGAAACTAACATCATCCTCACCGAAATTTTTAATCAAACGTTCGATTACTTCAGCCTTAGTAGGTACGGTAGAACTCAACATTTCCTTTGCAACTGCCCTCATGATAGGAGGAAATGGTATAAACAGACCTAATTCATCATCCCACGCATATGTATTTCCTGTTTTAGTTTTGAATTCCAACATTTTACAAGACCCCTGTTACAATTGGTACATCTTTGATTCACTATCTTATCCAATATCGCAGCCATATAAATATTCCGATATTTTTCATAATTAGTGAACTAAACAAGCAAAACTAAGCTAATTCTAATTTCTCAAGGTAAGATTTTACATAATTAGTGAACTAAATGAATATACCTTTATAGTTTTTAGTCGTATATGTGATCAGGCCCATACGGCCAGGAGGTGAAAACGAATGGAGAAGATAACTAAACTTGATGCCGAGTCGATCCAGGTTAGTTGCACTTCCGCATGCTGGAGCTATTGTAATATAGACCAGAACTTTAATTACAACAATGACGGTCTGTTCCTGCAGCTTAACAGGGCTTGCTAAGTGTAATCATTCCAGGAGAAGAACTGCGGCATTTGCTATATCACTGCAATGCCGCGCTGCATTTTTAAATATAATCACCTAATTCAGTAAGGTATCCCAAATTTGGTTATTTTCAACAGTATGGTGTTTATTACATCGGGAGCGCGGAGGGTCACGAATACCCCGACCTTCAGGTTGGGGATGAAGTGAACCCTCGCCCGGTTTTCATATTTTCTTAAATTTGATTAACAAGGACTCTCTGGGAACCGAAAACAGAGTTACGATAATTCTGATCAAAGGGATCTGGTCAACGAAAGCTCGACGATTTCGGGATCCATAAAACCGGGCGTGAGGGCATGCGGCCCGAAGCAAACCCCATCCTTTGGGGTGGGGTGGCCGCACGCAGTTTGATTTTCTCAATTAAGATCTAGTTTAGTGCACACCAACATAAACTCGACGTCCTTAATAATCAAAGGCGCATACCCACTGAGTTGTAACTGGAACGTATATTTATAAAATAGTGCTCTGGCTTTGCTGATGCAAAAATAAGGGGTCTGGTCTGCCTGTTGTACACACTGATCTGAGTTAAGATGAGCCAGTGTATCCTAGCTCCTTGGCCTTAGCGAAGGCCACATCAGCTTCAGAGCTGCGTCCCAATGACTGGAGAGCAGTGCCTTTCTTGTACCAGAGCCTCGGAAAGATAGTATCCGTTCCGATAGCTTTCTCATAGGCTTTGAGCGCATCCTCATGCCTGCTCTGATCCATGAGAGAGTCCCCTTTCCACTCCAAAGCCAGCGAATAATCCGGGGAGATCTCCAGGGCACGGTCAAAGGCTTTCAGAGCTTCATCGTGATGGCCCATTTTGTTGAGGACG
>RPOO01000181.1 GCA_003857025.1 Methanothrix sp. | reverse complement strand
TTGGCAAAAAAGTGCCAAGCTTTTCGCCGGAAGATATGCTTTTAATCATGTGTGAACATGGAGCAAGACACCGATGGTCACAATTGTCGTGGGTATATGATGTTGCGGGAATGATTGAGACAAAGAAGATAAATCTGCCCTGCCTCATAGAACAAGCCGAAATAATTGGAAATAAACGGCCACTTCTTCTAGGACTCCTTCTAGCTAATGATCTCTTGGATACGGAACTCTCTCCGGAGATTTATTGGAAGGCAAAAAGCGATAAGGCAGTAAGCGCAAGTGCAGAACAGGTGAAAAGAGATTTAATTACAAGAGCTTCATTTAGAGGAAGCTCTGAGATTCAAGCATCAGAACGTATGAATGAATTAGAATTTTATTTTCTTTTAATGAGTAAGCACCAATTGCTCATGACTCTTCTTCGAGCATCTACTCCCAGAACGAAAGACCTGAAAATGGCCTCTTTGCCGGACGTTTTGTTTCCACTTTACTATATTGTTAGGCCACTTCGGCTGGTAAAGACCTACAAGAATAGCATTAGAAAGTGGTTGCTCAAATGACTTCCTCCTGTAAAATAGATGAGGTTCCGCTTCACGAAACCGGCTTCACCCAAAGTTTCCCGGAAGTGAGGGTCAATTAACCACGCCTAATCCTTTGTACGATCCTCCTGTATCATAAAAATGCTCCTTTCGGGAAGCCGAATATATATGTCCCGTTATGGTAAATCAGATCATAACTGTCTTCCGAATAGCTCAAGTTCGCCGCCGGGTAAATCTGATTGTATTCGGAAAAAGGCGGTACATATCCCGGTCTGGAGACAGATACACTCGATATATAGATCAGATAACGGGCTTTGAAGCTGCCAAGCGCACGAATCACATCCGGGCTGCTCGGATCGGCAATGATTTTCGGCGTCAGGCTCCGATCGAAGGGAGACGTTCCCGGCCCCATACGTGGGTTTGTGACCCTGATTCCGGTCAGGGGATAGACCCACGCACCCGTCTCGTCCAGGTTGATGCAGACGGCATCGGACAGGTTCTGCCCGGATAGCCACATGATCGCGTCATAATCCTCCTGCGGTAGCCCCCAGGCTCCTGCGTAGCTGTAAAGGACGACGCACATGGAGGCCGATCCTACAGCAATCAGCACCAGCAGAAAGGCTGCCTTCATCCTGGTGTCGCCCCCGTCCATCCTGCCCAGTGCCAGGGCCGCAAGAAGGCTCAGTGGAAGATAGAGCACCAGAAGCATTCTGTCCGCATCCCCGACGAAACTCAGAGGCCCCGAATCAGCCAGCAGTACTATGAGGATCACTGCCCCTGCCCAGGCCAGGGCCAGGCGGTCCAGCTGCTCGCGCCTGACGGATGCAATTGCCCCACCGAAGAGTGCCAGGAGCGCGGGATACCAGCGGGCGACAAACTCGCTCGCAAGACTGCGATCACTGACGACAGATACGAAATACTCCGGCCTGTGGACGGTGAGGTAGGCCATAGCCAGGATCGCAAGTCCACCCAAGATGACGGACAGATGCAGGACTGTGAGGTGCCGCCTCAGCCGCTCAGACAGCTCCCAGCAGAAAAGCACCACGATGGCGAGCGCAAGCAGCCGTGCATGGGAGAGCAGGATGCCCGGGAGCAGTACCAAAAGAGCCCACTTCTTGACCAAAGCCGCCAGCACCGCCGCTACCAGGAGCATCTCCGCAGCAGCAGAAGGATAGCCACCCCAGATGAGATAGCTGTAGTGCGCAGGGAAGGCAAGGCAAGCTAGAACGAAGGTGTAGGCGGACGCTGCATCCTGCTTCATCTCTCTTGCGAGTGAGTACAGCAACAAAGGGGTCACGGCTGTGATCACGACAGGCACCGTCTGAATAACATCCAGAATCGGAAAGACTTTGGCCCAAAGATAGGCGTAGTAATGAAACCCCTTCGGGTAGTACTCCCAGTAGCTGTCAAGCTGCGGCAGTCCGATGGGAAGCGTCTGGCCTTCGAGAAGCATCCTCACCATCTCAGTGTGTGCCACTGCATCTCCTCCCATCCACATGACCAGGCGATCGAAGAACAGAATGCCCATGATCAGATACAGCGTTCCGACCCAAAGGACGATCCAGTCGTCCCGGTCAAGGCCAAGAGATCCAGAACCATGCGCCTCTGATCTATGGAGAACATAAAGCCTGGCGAACAGGATCGTGCCTGCGAGTACAATGCTTACCTGTGGGACGATCGGATCTATACGGACCAGCGCTCCGGCAATCCCTGCCGTAGAGAGCAGCACATACCCAAGGGCGAAAGAGAGAGCGATCCTCGTGATGAAACGCATCCCTGCGCTTCGTAAAAGGGGCAGTCCACATATCGTGGTCACACCGAGGACAGACAACGCCAAAAGGATTTGAAGGATCAGCTCATCACCCAAGGATGCTAGATGTGATATCGCTCTGAATTAAAAAGGTTCCTGAGTCTACTGCATATCATCATCCGAATTGAGGTCGATGATATACAGGTCCATTCATATAGATTGACTTCCTTTAATACATATTATAGCCCGGAGTGAATTCATTGACGTATCTATCAGGGCGGACTGCACACTTTACAGGGTACATATCCCTGATTTCGGGCATCTTGAGAGCTAGAGAACCAGATCTCGTTTTCGGGTTTGATTTTCTCAGCCCACTGGCAGCTTGGGTAGTGATATTTATCTGATTTTATAGATCCAACAAATACTCCTTCAGAGGCTTTGGATACTGCATCGGAAACGTGTTCTGAATTTGGGTGCAAGATATCGATTGCTTCTCCGATAATATTTGTGTTGCCGTCATTCACTGGAGCTGAGAAAGCCAAAGGCACCAGCAATGCCAAAGCAAGTACTATAAACGCTAACTTCACATGATTCACTCCTTTATCATTATTATTCATAGATATAAGAAATACCTTTTGGTAGTTCTGGCTTCTGGCTAAGGGCTTGGGGCTTTGAATGCCTAAGGCCCGGAGTTCCGAGGCGCGAGATGCAGCTTGGGCGACGCGGATGCCTGCCAGGAATCCGGTCGAACGTGGATCGCCTGTATAGCGGCCGGGCCGCCCTCTAGGCCGGCGGAGGGCAACAACTTGAACGCGCTGCGCTACCTCCTCACAATTGCGCCGCATATCCTGCCGTCGTCTCGCCAGACTCCCCGGCGACATAACCCCGGAGCGCTACGCCGTGCGGGACCTCATCCAGTTCATCGATAATTTGCTGGGCCAACGCGACTCGCCCGCGGTCGTCCTGGAGATCGCCTGGGACCTGTGGTTCGGGCTAGAGAGCTCGATGCCGAGGGATGTGAGATGATCAATTCGAGGAGCCTTATGCTGGATCATGGAGCTGAAAAGAGTTTATACCACCAGGTTAAATCCCATGATCGCAGTGGACTGAGGATAATAGATGCTGATCTAATTGGAATGGCGAAAGGAAATAGTTGATGGGAATAATGGCATAATAGAAATGTGAATGATGAATCAATATAGCTGAAATCAGAAGATATAACAATCGTGATAATGAGTTAATGGATCTAATAAAGGAAATCAGGCGGCGAATCGCGGCGGCAAAATGCGCTGTGGAAGACTGAATTGAGCAGCATTATTCGAAGATGATATTTGATTGAATGGTAAGAATGGCCGGAATGGATAGTTTAAGTTTGAAGCTGCTGATGATTTTGGTAGCTTTCGCAATGGTTCCAATGCTTGCGATAGGGATCTTATCCCTCTCGGAGATGAACAAGGCTTCGCTTGATGTGCAAAACAATATCTCCAGCCTGAGCACATCCCTGAATCGATCCGCGCTTACCGTCGCGCCCGACGACGCCGATCAGATGCAGCTGGCCATCGCCAAGGCCGGCCAGTATAACGAGTTTTTCGCGCGCATAGCCTCTGAGAACGAATTGATTGCCAGTTATGCTTCTATGGGTGACCAGAATGACAGCTGCAGCACGCCCCCGCCGGGGATTTGGATTGCACCCTCTTCATCTAATCAATCTGCATCCGGAGAAAGGGATGCGACCATCAGATCGCTGTGTGCCCCGGCAAAGATTATGCAAAATCTGCTGCGCGCCGAGCCGTCGTTATCACTCTCGTATATCGGGACCGAAGACGGCGTGCTGGTGACCTGGCCTTACGATAATGCCACTTTGAGCAATGCCGCTCCTTTCGGCTACAAAGATATGCCTTATTATTCTCTGGCAAAGGCGCAAAAGAAAACCATCTGGTCCGAGCCGTATGCAAATTCCGGTGATAAGATGGCGATCACCGTCACAACGCCGATCTACCGTAGGGATCAGTTCGTCGGCATTGCGGGGATGGATGTATCCTTGCAGTCTATTCTGAAAGATATGACCACTATCAGCGGCAGAGGATATCCTTTCCTTCTGGATGGCGAGGGAAAAATCGTCTTTGGGCCTGGAGCCAGGCCGGAGGGTGCAGCCAAAGAGCTTTTTGCGTCCGATAATCTCTCCGAGCAGGCGAATCCCGATGCCAGGAAGCTTTCTCTCAGCATGACTCGCGGAAAGCATGGTTCAATGGTAATCGGGCTCAAGGATTCGGATGTCTATGTGGCTTTCTCGCCCATAGCCGAGGTCGGTTGGAGCTTCGGCATCGCCTATCCGGCGGAGGAGATGAGCCTTCCGGCAAGGTTCATTGATGCGGGCATAAAAGACGTCGCGAAGGGTGCGACACAGGGCCTGAATGATGCCATCGCGAAAACGACCCAATATGCCCTGATCATATTTGCGCTGACTTCTGCCGTCGTCATTGCCTTCGGAATGCTGCTCGGTCGAAGAATTCGCGCGCAAATCGTTTCTATTACGGATGCAGCGGAACGGATCTCGCGAGGCGAGCTTGATGTGCAGGTAAAGACGTCGGGAGAGCTTGAGCCTGTGGGTGAGGCCATCAACAGAATGGCTCTGGGCCTGAAGGGCTATTCGACGAGGCTGGAGGGCGAGGCAGCCAAGAGGGGCGGCACGGGAAAGGAGACTGCGTTCCTGAAGGGCGTCAAGCGCAATTTGGTTCCTGCCGAGATACCTGAGGCGGAAGGCTACCAGATCAAGGCGCTCTATCGTCCCTCGGAAAAAGACGGCTTCGATCTTTATGATATCGTGGAAGCGGACGGCAGAGTGGCTTTTGCCATGGCCGGCGTCGGCGGGGACGGTATCCAGGCGGCGATGCTGGCTATTATGTCGCGAACCCTGATTCGCGCCTCGCGCGATAAATTGAATCCCGCGCTGGCCATCCAAGAGCTGAATATGCAGATAAACCAACATGCTCGCGGGCTGAATTTAGCCTGCTTTTATGCTCTTCTCGATCCGGTGAATCACACTCTGGAGTATGTAAATGCAGGCTTCAATCCGCCATTTATCGTCGATCCCGGCGGCATGGTGGACACTCTCGGCGGGGGAGGTATAGCTTTGGGCATGCTGGACCGCATGGAGCTGAAAGGGGAGCGCATACCGATTCAACCCGGCGACGTAATGGTCATGTATTCAAATGGCGTTGTTGAGGCGGAGAACGGTAATAAGAGGCCTTTTGGAGTTGAGCGGCTGATAAATCTGATCATAAGCAATCGCGAGCATTCCGCGTCGGATATCCTCTCAATCATAGAGGCAGAGCTCGACGGGTTCTCGAAGAATCAGACGGCTCAGTCCGATGTTACTCTCGTGATTATAAAGCGAAGCTAACCTTCTGAATTCGGCAGGATTTCAAAGCTTCTGGGTTTTTGAATTCCTGTTTCGAATTTTTAGGTGCTTCTCGAACATCTCTGGAAAAGTGCGTGATGCATGATTGTGTATGCAGTTTTTTTAAAATTATATAATTGCCTGTCACTTAATTTGCCGATCCTAGGGTGGCGTCATCTTTAAATACCTGTGTGGTATAGGAGAGGAGGCCGATGTGATGGGATCAAGGGCTTTGATTCTCATCTCCCGATCAAATTCGGGAGATGCAGTGAACCAAAATCCTTAAATACTTATCTCGATCATCATCGTTGCCGAAAGGGGCAGCATTTCGAGCTTTCCTCGCGAATTGCCAAGAGTTTCACTCTTTGGTTCGACAAGGAAGGCCGAAAGATATAAATAGTAATGCGCCCTTTAAGGTTAGGCCGCTACTGAATGCATGAAAAGGCTTGTTGAAGGACAAACCTTAAATAGTAAGATTGCATACAGTAATGGGCCGATGAGGCGTCGCAACACAAAGGCTACGACCCTGATTCATGATGGGTTGAGTTCCAAGTTGCGATATATATGTAATAAAGATGGAGACGCGAGCTTTTTCGTGTCTGACATTTGGTCTATGGCGACTCAGCCAATTCCGACTGGTTTTCGGACTTAAGAAAAATACTTCCTTTAGTGTGTTAATTCTGGTTGATCCTGCCAGAGGTTACTGCTATCGAGGTTCGACTAAGCCATGC
>RPOO01000180.1 GCA_003857025.1 Methanothrix sp. | reverse complement strand
GAAGAACGACACCACAGAGATTGTCGTTCAGAAGACCGAATTTCACGGCTCGGTCGGCATTGACATTCGAGAGTATGTGACCTCGGAAAGATACACCGGCTGGTCCAAGAACGGAATTCGAGTTCCTGTGGAAAAGTGGAAGGATTTTAAGGATATCCTGGACAAAGTGGAAACCGCCGAGCAGTGATCGCAAAAAAACTGAGTGCGATCACCGCAAATCGATATTTAATCCTGTTGTTTAGTGCAGACTTCTTGTTTTGATTTTTTGGATTTCCTGGATATTCTTTTAGACCCGCATCCGGCTATCCGCATCTGCCCGAATCCGGCAGATACGGCCTGTTCTCCCGCAAGCACCACTCCATCTCCGCTAGCAGCGGCTTGATTTCGCCCGTATCCCGCATCCTTTGAGCCATCAGCTCTGCCAGGCTCCCCAGCTCGATACGCTTGGCGATGAGCGGCAGATAGCGCTTCTCTTCTTCAGTACCGTTCTTTGCTGCAAGTGCGTAAAGCCTCTCCAGCTCCGGCAACAATCCCGACACGCCGCTTTTCATGGCCGTCTCCAGCAATGCCTTCAGGCCGGATTCGTCCTCTTCCAGCTCCAGATCGCTGCGCAGCAGCGCCAGGAGGAACGCCGACACGGCCATATCCGAGTGCAGGCACTCCTGCTCGTCGATAGCCTTTACTTCCAGGCACTTCCTGGTAAAGCGCACGATCACGCCCCTGGAATTCACCCACTCCCGGCAGAGAATATTCGCGCTGCGGCGTTTCAATTCCGAGTAAATGCCGCGATTGATCTTGATGTAATCGTTCACGCTCTCCAGCCGTTCGGGGAGGATGCCGTGGCATATCTCCGGCATTTGGGCCTGGTTCTCGCGGTAGTAGATCAGCCGGTTGTCCATATAGCCTGTCAACTTTCCCTCCACCATCGGCGATGAAGCAGACACCGCCACAAGATACGGCGTCAGGGCGCGGATTTTGTTGAAGGCTGCGACCATCTCATCGTTATTCCGGTAAGGTATGTTGACCTGCAAAGCCTGAATGTTCAGCCAGCCATGCTGCTTGATATTGAACAGCCGGTCATAGGTGTTATAGTACTCTTGCTCGTCGTGGTCCCAGTAGGTCGTCTGCTCCAGCTTCAAGAGCGGATGCATCCCCAGGCCCAGGAATTTGTAATCGTAATTTGTAGCCCGCATCAGCTCGAATAGGCCCCGGTAGAGGTTGTCTTCGAGATAGCTCAATGTGCCGGGCCGGGCCGGTATCAGCTCAATGGCATGTTTTTGCAGCTCCTTTGAGACGAGGATTCCGCCGAATGAAACCTCATGCTCCACCGAGCCGTGAATCCTCTCGATTATTCTATCCGAGATGGGGAGGGGCTGAAAGTTGCCGTCGTTTATTGAGTACTCGTGCTCCGTGCCCACGTTTTCCGAAACTGCCAACGATTTGTGCTGCGCCGTGCTCATGCAACCAGTCACCTACAGATTTATCTCTGCTACAAGATCCGTCTCAGGCTCTTCGATCTTAAGGATCTCCGCCATTTCCTCAGGCGGAATCGCCGCCACCAGATCCATGATCTTTTTCACCGAAACCTCAAAGAGACTGTCATAGGCTTTCCGGTCGGCCTTGAGGAATCGGACCATGGGGCAGATGGTCTCCTGCTTCAGGAAGATCTGCAGCTTCTTGTCAACTATGTCAAAAGTGAAAGGCCCGGCCACGCACGTCTCCGGCTTTATGGAGTGAATGCTGCACTTGCCGTCCCGGAAAAGGATGCAAAAGCCGTCCTGCCGCAGCTTCAGTCTCTTGTATCCGTTAAACTCGACGGCATTCGGATCGACGCCGTTGGCGGTCAGTATGTCTATCCTCTCCTGGCTCAAAGGCGGCCTTGCTTCAAAGCAGCAGCCACCGACCAAGTGACACTCCCCACAGGCCTTGCTCAGGGCCTCACAAAGTGATTCATCCATTGAAACATCATCTCTAAAATCGAATTATCAATCGATATAATCGAGTCGTCCTATCGAGTCTTCGTATCGAGTCTTCGTATCGTCTTAAAAAGGGAAGATCGGCTAATGCTCGGAGAAGTCGATCTTGTAAGAGTAAACATCATTTTCGACCAATGCCACCGGCTGAACCAGAGACGCGGCTGCCCCCAGGCCGTACTCGCCCTCGAAGCCGTGCGGGCCATAGGCCTGATCGGATGGATCATCAGCATGGCCTGTGGTCTCTCCCGTGGTCAGGTAGGTGATGATCTTGCGGAACATGTCCGGGTAGTGCGCATCCTCGCCGCCTTCCAGAGAGGGATTGTCGTTCACTTCGATAACGTAGAGCTTGCCGTTGCTCTCTTTGATATCCACACCGTACATGCCTTTTCCGATGGCGTTTCCTGCTGCCTTGCCAAGCTCAATTACATCGGGCGGAACCTGGTCGGCGGGCACGCTCTCTACATCGCAGTAGACGATGTGGCCGTTCACGGATGCCTGGATCTTGAAGGTCTCGGATGGAATGATGTAGCGGCAGGCATAGAGCAGCGAGCCGTTCAGGACGCCCACTCTCCAGTCGAACCTGCTCTCGATGTACTCCTGCACCACGATCCAGTCGGACAGCTTGAAGAATCTCTTGGCGACCTTCAGCAGCTCGTCAACATTTTCCACCTTTTCCACGCGCACCGAGAAAGAGGTCGACGGCTCTTTCAAGATCAGCGGAACTCCCAGCTCCTCAAAAAGCTCCTCGGCCTGGGCGGCGTCCAGCTCCTTCTTCTTCAGAAAGAGGGTGCGTGGCATGGACACGTTCTTCTTTTGCAGGTGCATGTACATGTTGATCTTGTCGGCGCAGATCTGGATGGAACTGGGGTCGTCTATGACCGGCACGCCATACATCTGGGCCATCCTGGCAGCCACGTAGGTGGTGTTCATCGGGTCGGTATTGGCTCGAATGAACAGCGCATCAAGCTTCGGTATTTTCTTGATGTCCACGGGGAAGATGAATTCGGCTGTGTGACCCATGCTCTCAGCCACATCCCTGAATTTGACCAGGGCGGTGAGCTGTTCAGAGCTGCTTAACGTCTGTCTATTGACAAATATGCCTAGCTTACTCAAAGCGTTTCACCCTCTTGTCCAGAAGGTCCTGCAACATTTCCGTTTCTTCCTTCGATAATTGCGAATACTTCACCGGTGCCAGGGAAGAGAGGCGATAGCCTGACTCGTCCTTGACCAGAACGATTTCTACCAGAGGCAGTCTGAATACCTCATAGATCTGATCTGCCAGCGCCGAGACCTTCTCGCAGCAGTTTAGGGTCTTGCCGAAGATCGAGACGCACTTGGCGACAGACGCGGTATCGTCAATCTTCTGGTAGCAGAAGGGATACTTGCCCCGGTTGGTTACGTGCTTTATGACCTTCTTCGCGCCCTCCAGATCGTTCACCAGGAAGTGATCCGATGGCGTGGAGAAGTAGTTCAGTCCGTAGACTACAGCCGGCAGCGAGACATACTGATTGGAGATGACCCAGTCGCAGACGGGAATGCCCGCCAGCTTCGCCTTCTCCAGGCATATGGGAACGATGTAGGCGTCCAGCACGTCGGCGCTGCTCGGTATGGTCTTGACGCCCTCGTTCTCGTTTTTGACGATGGTGTAGTACGGCTCCGTCTTGTAGAAGTAACTCTCATTAACAATATATTGGGAGTCATCTTCCTTCAAGGTGTACATGATATCCTTTTTAGGAATATGATCTTTCCGTTTGTTCATTTAGATCATCACCGCTGGACCGGCGTGTGAGAAAATAGACTTGACAACTAGATGACATACGCCCCATTCAGGTCCAATCAGAGGCGATTTTAAGGATTTTTCTGGATACGGTACCCTACGGTGTTTATTAAGACTACGATGTGTCTCCAGTTCGGAGGCCGCTTCATTCTCAGAAATTTGGATCTCCTCAAATGGTCAATACTCTATTGGTAGTATTTATCGTTGTCGACCTGGGATGATCTTGCCGGATGCTTATCACCATCGGCAGCGCTCATTAGCCCCAATAAATCAGGAAGTCCGCCCCCTGTTGCACTCAAGCTCGCGAAAACTGTCCTCACATTGGCGCTGCCTTGGCGATTGCAGGATCATTCCGCCGGATCATACCGTTTTTTCCAGTAGATCCACCACTTTTTCGGGCTCTGTGACGGGTGGCCGGCAGCTATTTCCTGAGCAGATATAGGCCGTTGCTCGCCCCTGCAACTGAACCATATTTTTAGTGAACTTCGCGATGCGCTCAATTTCATTCCGATCAGTTTGCAATTCATGGTCGTTGCCATGATCATCGCCCTCGCCTGCGTCGGCATCTTTGGCTGGCTGCATCATCACAACGACACTGGGAAGAAAGCGCGATCTGATAGCCTGAAGCATCTTTTGCATTCCCTCTTCCTCCTGCCTGCCCACCAGGGCGACTTCATGGGATGGACCGATCGCATAGTCAAAAGCCGCAAGCAGCATGGCGTTTCCCAGCCCTGCAACACCGACTGCGCGATTGGAAGCAAGAGCGACGGCATTGGCCTTATCATCCAGCGACGAGTCCCCTGTGAGCCGGGATAGCCGCAACAAATTCAGCACGGCCACCGAATTTCCGGACGGCAAAGCGCCGTCGTAAAAGACCTTGGGGCGAATTATCAGAGCTTCTCCGTCATCGGATGTGAGGAAAAGCCCTCCCTGCCGCTCATCCCAGAAATGCTGCAACATCATTTCGTTCAATTCTATTGCAGCCTTGAGATATTTGATATCGAAAATCGCCTCATAAAGCTCGATCAGGCCCCAAACCAGGAAAGCGTAATCATCCAATTTGCCTTCGATGCCAGGCTCTTTGCGGTAGCGATGTAGCAGCCTTCCTTCAGCGGTGCGCATCTTCTCCAGGAGGAAATCGGCGGCTTTTTTTGCCGCTGATGCATAGTCCGAACAATTTGAACGTCCCGGCTCCTGCAAGGCTTGGGCGGCTTTCGCGCAGGCTGCGATCATGAGGCCGTTCCAGTCCGTCAGAATTTTGTCATCCCGCAGAGGTCGAATCCTCTTCTCTCGGGCGGCGAAGAGCTTTTGCCTTATCGTTTCCATTCGGCTTTGCAGCTCCCTTTCATCCGCTCTCAGGATCCCTGCCGCGTCCTTAAGCGACAAGCGAAGGCGCAGTATATTTTTCCCCCGCTCAAAGTTCCCGCTCTCGTAAATATCAAAAAGCCGGATCGCGAGCCGCATCTCCTCTTCGTCCAGGCAGCCCCTCAGTTCATCCGCAGTCCAGAGGTAGAATTTGGCTTCCTCGCCCTCGCTGTCTGCATCCTCCGCCGAATAAAAACCGCCTTCCGGTGATGTCAAGTCGCGCCGCACGTATTCCAGGATCTCGCGGGCGGTTCGGGCATAATCCTGCGACCCGCTTGCCTGGTAGGCTTCCACGTAGGCCATGACGAGCAGGGCCTGGTCGTAGAGCATCTTTTCGAAGTGAGGGACAAACCACTCCCGGTCTGTGGAATATCTGTGAAACCCAAATCCCACCTGATCATAAATCCCGCCCTGGCGCATGGCTTGAAGCGTGGTCTCTACCATCTGCAAGGGCTCTTTTCGACGGGTGCGCCTCCAATGGCGCAGAAGAAACAATAGGTTATGGGGCGTAGGAAATTTTGGCGCGGTGCCGAACCCTCCGGCTGCGGCATCATAGATGGCGTTCAAGTTCTCAAATCCCTGATCTAGGATAGCTGCGTTCATCTCAGACGACGATGATGCGATTTCAATAGCACTAATTGCACTGCCCTGGGATTGCTGCAGATGATCGACGACCTTCGCCGCCGATTCCAGCAGCTCCTTGCGGTTATTTTTCCACAGCTCCATAACCTTGGGAATAATCTCCATCATCCCGGCCTGCCCATAGCGCCCGCTCTTGGGAATGTACGTGGCGGCAAAGAAAGGCTTCTTGTCCCCGGTCATGATGATAGTAAGCGGCCAGCCGCCTCTTCCGGTCATTCCCTGGGCTGCGGTCATGTAAATCTGGTCTATGTCCGGCCTCTCCTCTCGGTCCACTTTTATGCAGACAAAGGCATCGTTCATCAGATCGGCCACTGCCGGGTCCTCAAAAGACTCATGGGCCATAACATGACACCAGTGGCAGGTAGAGTAGCCGATGGAGAGAAAGACGGGCTTGTCCTCCTCCTTTGCCTTGCGGAAGGCTTCCTCGCCCCAGGGATACCAATTCACGGGATTATGAGCATGCTGCTGCAGATAAGGGCTCACTTCATTGATGAGGTGATTCGACGGGCTACCGTCACCTGGTTCTTCTTGGCTGGAAAGTGGATGAACTGTCATATTGACCTCGCTAAATCGTATCGAGAAACTGTCCGTATATTTGCTCATGCCAGTCGCAGATTGACTCTCCGTTGATTTGGAATCGGTCATGAGTTGCGATACCAGTTTTGAT
>RPOO01000179.1 GCA_003857025.1 Methanothrix sp. | reverse complement strand
GAGCTGTCATCGGTTGTTCAGACCAATCTCAACCTGCCCTACATCACCGCCGACGCCAGCGGCCCCAAGCACCTGAGCATGACCCTGACGCGCGCAAAGCTGGAAGAGCTGATTAACGATGTCTTGCAGCGCTGCCACGGTCCCATGATTCAGGCCCTCAAAGACTCGAAGCTGGAGAAGGCAAATGTGGGCAAGATCATTCTGGTAGGCGGCCCGACCAGGATGCCCATAGTGCAGGAGTTCGTGAAGAGCTTCATGGGCAAGGAGATCGAGCGTGGCGTGGACCCCATGGAGTGCGTGGCCATGGGCGCGGCCATTCAGGCAGGCGTCCTGGGCGGCGAGGTAAAGGACCTGCTGCTGCTGGATGTCACGCCTCTGTCCCTTGGCATTGAAACGTTGGGAGGCGTTACCACCAGGCTGATCGAGAGGAATACCACCATTCCCACTCGCAAGAGCCAGGTGTTCACCACAGCCGCAGACAATCAGACCAGCGTCGAGGTCAACGTCCTGCAAGGCGAGCGGCCCATGTCCAAGGACAATGTCACGCTTGGCAGGTTTACTCTGGTAGGCATTCCGCCCGCTCCCCGCGGCATTCCTCAGATCGAGGTCACCTTCGACATTGACGCCAACGGCATCATCCATGTCTCCGCCAAGGACCTGGCCACCAAGAAGGAGCAGAGGATCACCATCACCGCTCCGCATAAATTGAGCCAGGATGAGATCAACTCAAAGATCAAGGACGCGGAACGCTTCGCTTCCGACGACCTGAAGAGGAAGGAAGAGATCGAGGTTCGAAATGCAGCCGACTCGCTGCTCTATGCCTCGGAGAAGATGCTCAAAGAAGCAGGTGACGTGGCAACGAAAGAGCAGAAGGAGAAGATAGAGAAGGCCATCGCCGACCTGAAGAACGCCCAAACCGGCGGCGAGATCGCAGAGATCAAGGCCAAGACCGAAGAGCTGCAAAACTCCATCTACGAGCTGTCCAGCGCCATGTACCAGAAGGCAGCACAGGAGCAGCAGGCCCAACAGCAGGCTTCACAAAGCCAGCAGAGCCCGGGTCCACAGCAGGATCAGTCGTCCGGCCAATCCGGCCCAACGGTGGATGCGGACTACGAGGTAGTGAACGACAAGAAATAAGCCTCAAGCAGCGACGAAGACGAACCAGAGATGACGAGAGACCGAAAAGAAGGAACTGGATAGCGCATGGCGGAGAAGAAGGACTACTACGAGGTACTTGGGGTAGCCAAGGATGCGAACGAGAAGGACATCAAAAGTGCCTATCGAAAGCTCGCAATGAAGTATCATCCCGACAAATCTGACGCGCCCGATGCCGAGGAGCGCTTCAAGGAGCTATCCGAGGCGTATGCAGTCCTCTCCGATGCGGAGAAGCGCCAGAAGTACGACCAGTTCGGCCATGCCGGAATCAACGGCCAGTACTCGCAAGAGGACCTATTCAAGGGCGTGAACTTCGAAGACCTGCTGCGCGGCTTCGGCTTTGGAGGCAGCAGCGGCGGCGGTGGAGACAGCATCTTCGATATGTTCTTCGGTGGCGGCAGAGGAGGCCGAGGCCCGGCACGTGGCCGCGACCTGCGCTATGACGTGAACCTGACGCTGGAGCAGGCGGCCACGGGCCTGGAGATGACCATCGATGTCCCCAGGACAGAGACCTGCCCCACCTGCTCCGGGTCCGGTTCGAAGCCCGGCTCGAAGCCCGTGGTCTGCAGCACCTGCCGGGGAACCGGCCAGGTGACGCGGGCCCAGAACACGCCCTTCGGTCAGATCGTCACCTCAGCCGCCTGCGGCAAATGCGGTGGCAGAGGCCAGATCATCACCAACCCCTGCTCGGAGTGCAGCGGCGCCGGGAAAGTGCGCAAGACCCGCAAGATCAACATCAAGATACCGCAGGGTGTCGAGGACGGGCAGCATCTAAAGCTGCGCAACCAGGGAGACTCAGCCGGCCCGAGCGGCGAGAGCGGCGACCTTTACGTGGTCCTAAACATCATGCCGCATCCTCAGTTCCAGCGGCAGGATAGCGACCTATTCCTGGAGGCACCCATCAGCATCACTCAGGCCGCCCTGGGGGCGGATGTGGAAGTTCCGACGCTGAACGGACGCGCAAAGATCAAGGTTCCGGCAGGCACTCAGACCGGCTCCGTCTTCCGGCTGAGGGGAAAGGGCATGCCACGGCTGCAGGGATTGGGTTCAGGCGACCTGCACGTCCGGGTCAAGGTCAAGACTCCGGCAGCGCTCACGGACCGGCAAAAGCAGCTCATGGAAGCTCTTGCGGCAGAGTTCGGCGAGAAGAAACGGGCGCAAAGCGAGAAGGAGAAGAGCATCATCGACAAGATTGTGGATGAGGTCAAGAGCGCTGTGCAGTGAAGAGCACGCGCGAGCTTTTTTTATATTTTCTCGCGAAAATCTATCTATAGAGTTAGAGATCTTTTTTTGTCTTCCATATATGAGCTTTCGTCTTCGCTATCCTGCACGAACACACCTATTGCACTCTTCCGGCCCGCGAAAGGCCTGCAATATCTCGTCCTAGAGCAGTCAAAGGTATATGCATTTTTCGTGATGATGCACCGATACTGAAATCCAATGTGAGGGTCCATCAGCGAAAGATGCTGTGCGCTCCTTCGCTATCATGCACGATGCACCTGCCGTCCTCTTCCGGCCCGCCCCGCTCGAAGTCCTCATATTTTTCCAGCAGAGCGACGGCCTCCCGAATCTCGGTGACGTAGCGCAAAATAAGCAGCTTTGCCAGTTCTTTCGCCTTGTCCGGCTCAATCATGCCCCCCAGCCCCCGGCACTCCGAGAAATGCAGGACTCCCCGGTCCAGATAAAACGGATAAGTGCTGCAGATTAGCGGCCTTGATTCATAGATCCGGCACACCACAAACCCATTCATCCCGCACGCGGTTTTTGAATAAAATTTGCAGGAAGCGCCCTCTTTCTTCAGCCGCCACTCCAGGGTATGAAAGCAGCCGTTGCGATCCCATTCGCCCTCTTTTGGCGGCTCCACCGCCTCCAGCCATTGCAGGCCCGCGGCCGCCAGAATGCGGCGGACCTCAAAAGGGAAGACGACAACGCTGTTGTCATCTCCCGTGCAGCATTCCCCGCAACGCTGGCATTGAAAACCGATCTCCTGGATCTGCCGGAGGAGCACATCCGCCGAAAGCTCTTTTGCCGCCTCAAGATCGGCGCAAAGCTGCTTGATCTGCTCCGCCCTTTGACCGTCCCGGCTCATCTCTTGCAAATGGCGATGAAGTTGTCCAAAAGCTCCTGACCGTGCTCGGTGTGAACGACCTCGGGATGCCACTGCACGCCGTACAGGGGCCGGGTCAGATGCTTCATGGCCTCGATCTCGCAGACATTGGACCTGGCCAAAACCTCGAACTGATCAGGCAGCTCCACCACCTGATCCATGTGAGACGCCCAGGTCTTGAACTTGGGAGGCAGGCCTTTCAGGATGTCGTTCTCTTTGAGGACCTCGACATCCACCTCCGCGTAGCCGCCGATGGTACCCGGTGCAACCTTGCCGCCGAAGGTCGTTCCCATGAGCTGCATGCCCAGGCAGACACCAAGGATTGGGATATCCAGAGTCTTCAGATAATCTGCGCAGCATCCGGCGCGATCCAGCGTGGGCCCGCCGCCCAGGATCAGGCCGTCTGCATCGATCTTCTCCGGCGCGGTCTCGTTGGATATGAGGTCGGTCTCCACCTTGTCCCGGATGGCTCTCCGGATCAGATGATTGAACTGTCCGTAGTTGTTGACTACCAGTATTCGCATTGGCTCATGAGGAGCTTGTAATGATGATATATTTTTTGGCCTGGGAAAGCTTCTACATCAGACTATAGGCGTACAATTTTATATGAAAAATGCAGAAGATAGAGTATGGGTCATACTTTTGAAGATACACTTCTTGGGGAAGCGTTGGTGGGGGAAGGGCCTGAAGTTGCCCATATCGATCTGGTCATAGGGCGCAAAGGCAGCAGCGTGGAGCAGGCATTTATGAATGCTCTGGCCTCGCCGGCTCAGGGGCACACGCCCTTGCTGGCCGTCCTGGAGCCAAATTTGCCCGCAAAGCCGTATACCTTGCTGGTGAACAAGGTTACCATTAAGAAGGCAAGCCAGGCAGTTCTCATGTTCGGCCCAGCGCAAGCGGCAGTGGCCAAGGCGGTCATGGACTGCGTAGCCGCAGGGACGCTGCCCGAAGAGAACGCAGACGATCTGTTCCTGATTGTGTCCGTGTTCATCGAGTGGGACGCGTCGGACAAGAAGAAGATCTACGATTATAACTATCAAGCGACAAAACTCGCCATCGAGCGCGCTGTGGCACGAACGCCCACGGTCAAGGCTATCCTGGCCAAGAAGGATACAGCGAAGCATCCATTCGCTTGAAACAGTGCCGCGATCCCGGCACGGTAATTTTATTCCTCTTGCCGGTATATTTTTCCGATGAGAGGATTCGAGTGGCCCTATAGCAGAAAGTGCCGCGGTCGCCAAAAAGAACGAAAGCCAAACCAGAAAACAGATGAGTGGATGATATAGATGCGTATTGTGGTTTTGTGTCCATATGCGATTCATAGATGATTCACATGAGGTTGATGATGTAGGCGATCGGTCGACAAGGATTCGATGTGAAAAATACATTCATAAATGCAGGCAGAGAATACTGCAATAGAAGCATAGAATAATATTAGCATACTAGAACGGAATTTCAATTAAGAACTTATTTGTAGCGAGTGGGATAGTAATAGAATTGGAGAGTGAGGATATGCACAAACAGGCTAGAGATAGCCGAAACAAGATTGATCTCAAGAGATATCTGAGACACAGGTATGTCGAAGTATTTCTTGCGTTCTTCAGCGTAATGATATTGGGAGTGCTCCTGGCGACATCAGCCATGGCGCAGTTTGATCAGCCGCCGGGGCAGTCGGGCTTGCCGGGAGACACTGCCACATCAGCTCCGGACAGTTTAAACCAAAAGCCAACGCTATCCGGCCTCGTGGCCGATAAATCCGGGCCGCAGGTAGCAGGCGTCTCCATAAAATGGACTGCCATGGCGCTGGACCCGGACGGAGACCAGATTCTATTCATGTTCCGGCTGAAGGGGCCATCCACCGGAGGCGAATGGCAGCCGGTATCCGGATGGTCCAATGACAATACCTGGACATGGGATGCATCTGCAGCCACTGTCGGGAATAACCAGATTGCAGTCTGGGTTCGGGACGGCAAGCATGCCGATGCCGAAAATTTTGACGATCAGGCTACGGAGTCGTATCAGATAACCGAGCCGGAGCCGCCTGCAGAGCCGGCACAGCCTGCGCAGACCCAAACCGAGGCCCCAGTAGAGACGGGACAGACATCCGGCCAAGTATTCGAGCCGCCTGCCGCAGCCGCGCCGGTCGAGACCGCTCCGGAGAACCAGCCGCCGGTCATGGTAAGCCTCACGCCCGATCCCTCCAGCCCGCAAGAGGCGGGCGCTGCGATCACTTGGACTGCAGAGGCCAGCGATCCAGAAGGCAATCCCCTGCAATTCACTTTCTTGGTAGATGGTCAGACAAAGGCCGATTGGTCGCAGAACCCGTCCTGGACCTGGAGCACAACCGATAGCGATGTCGGCACTCACAGCGTCGAGGTGAAGGTTCGGGACGGCCAGCATAATCCTGAAGGAGACGCATCTCGCTCATCCAGTTTCACCATTACCGCCCCCAACCAGAAGCCGTCCATCACCGGCTTTGGGCCGGATAAGGCCAGTCCCCAGGAACTCGGCACAACCGTAACATGGACCGCCCAAGCTTCAGATCCGGATGGAGACCCCGTGCTTTACAGGTTCTTCTTGAGTGGCCTGCCCGTCACCGATTGGCAGCCCCAGGGCCAGTGGACATGGACGACCAGCGAATCAAGCGTGGGCGAAAACCAGGTGGAGGTCCAGGTCAGAGATGGAAAGCATGCCGAGCAGGATGGATTTGACGACAGCAAGAGCGCGGCTTTCACCATAACTGCGCCAAACCAAAAGCCCACCATCATCAGTTTCGATGCCGACAAGCTCAGTCCGCAGGATTTCGGATCGAGCATAGTCTGGACTGTTGAGGTCATGGATAGCGAAAATGATCCCATCCAGTACAGATTCTTCCTGAACGGCCAGCCCGTCACTGAATGGCAGCCACAGGCACAGTGGACCTGGACAACCAGCGCTGCTAATGTGGGCGAAAACCAGGTTGCGGTCGGCATCATCGACGGAAAGCACGCCGGTCAGGACAGCAGCGATGACAGCAAGAGCGCGGCATTCACCATTACCGCACCAAACCAAAAGCCTGCCATAACAAGCTTAGAGCCGGATAAGGCAGCACCGCAGGAATCTGGCAGCACCATTACCTGGACTGCCCAGGCTTCCGATCCGGAAAACGATCCGATCCAGTACAGATTCTTCCTGAACGGCGAGCCCGTCACCGATTGGCAGCCGCAAGGACAGTGGG